>PXDR01000282.1 GCA_003566335.1 Cyanobacteria bacterium T3Sed10_344R1 | reverse complement strand
CGGGAAGTCATGCGACTCTCAGCCCAGGGGCTGGCAACGGCCTAAGCGCCCTCAGAGCGCTCTCAGGGTTAGGCCCAGGTTAATCAGGGAAAGCTAAGCCCACCTGAGCCCATCAGAGAAAAACCTCGTGCAATCGGGAAAAGTGCGATCGCACTTTTCCCGCCTGTCATGGAATTTCTCCCTGCCCGACCTTTTTTACACCGACTTACCCCCGGTTTATATCATCCCGGTTTACTCACCTACGCCGCCTGAACATCAGGCCCTGTTTGCAACCCAGAATGTTTGGTCTTATTGGTCATCTCACTAGCCTAGAGCACGCCCAACTGGTGGCCCGCGACTTAGGCTATCCCGAATACGCCGATCAGGGGCTTGATTTTTGGTGTAGTGCCCCACCCCAGATCGTAGACACCATCAAAGTCACCAGCATTACTGGACAGCAAATTGAGGGCCGCTACGTTGAGTCCTGCTTCTTGCCAGAAATGTTGGCTGCCCGCCGGATTAAAGCCGCCACCCGCAAAATCGTTAACGCCATGGCCCATGCCCAGAAGCACGGCGTGGACATCACGGCACTTGGGGGCTTCTCCTCAATCATTTTTGAGAACTTTAACCTCAACCAAATCCGCCGGGTGCGCAACGTCACCCTAGACTTTCAGCGATTCACCACCGGCAATACCCACACCGCCTACATCATCTGCCGCCAAATCGAGCAGGCTTCGGCCCAGCTTGGCATTGACCTCGCTAAAGCCACCGTTGCCGTCTGCGGGGCTACCGGAGACATTGGCAGCGCCGTCTGTCGCTGGCTAAATGCCCGCACCGACACCCAAGACCTGCTATTAGTTGCCCGCAACCAAGAGCGCCTCACTGACCTCCAGGGTGAGCTGGGTCGCGGCAAAATCTTGCCCCTAGAAAGCGCCCTGCCCCTAGCCGACATCGTCGTCTGGGTTGCCAGTATGCCCAAAGGGGTAGACATTGATCCAAGCACGCTGAAGCAGCCCTGCTTGATGATTGATGGTGGGTATCCGAAGAACCTGGGCAGTCGCTTTGACGCTCCGGGCATCCATATCTTGAACGGCGGGATTGTCGAGCATTCCCTCGACATCGACTGGAAGATCATGAGCCTGGTCAACATGGATGTGCCTGCCCGCCAGCTCTTTGCTTGCTTCGCGGAATCCATGCTGCTGGAATTTGAGAAGCTGTACACCAACTTCTCTTGGGGACGGAATCAGATTACGCTAGAAAAAATGGAGCAGATTGGTCAAGCCTCGGTCAAACACGGGTTTCGACCGCTGCTCACCTAGCCCCGATCGTCCCTGAACCCTATGCCCGCCCTTGAACGCAAGACTATCCTGCTAGATTTTGAGAAGCCTCTGGTTGAACTAGAGGCTCGGATTGATCAAATCCGGGATCTGGCAGCCGAGAATGATGTAGACGTGTCAGCAAAGCTTGCTCAGCTTGAAACTCGGGCGGTGCAGCTTCGGCAAGAAATTTTTTCCAACCTCACCCCAGCCCAGCGGCTGCAAGTGGCCCGCCACCCCCGTCGGCCTAGCACCCTAGACTATATCCAGGCGATTAGCGACGAGTGGATTGAGCTTCACGGCGATCGCAGATCTGGCAAAGATGACCCCGCCCTCGTCACCGGTATCGCTCGCCTTGCCGGGCAGCCCGTGGTGATGCTGGGCCATCAAAAAGGGCGGGACACCAAAGACAACGTGGCCCGTAACTTCGGCATGGCGTCCCCTGGCGGCTATCGCAAAGCCATGCGGATGATGGAACACGCCAATCATTTTGGGATGCCGATCATCACCTTCATCGACACGCCTGGCGCTTATCCAGGTCTAGATGCCGAGGCGCTTGGTCAAGGGGAAGCGATCGCCTACAACCTGCGGGAAATGTTCCGCCTAGACGTACCGATTCTGTCCACGGTGATTGGTGAAGGCGGTTCGGGTGGGGCATTGGGCATTGGCGTAGCCGATCGGCTGATCATGTTCGAGCATTCGGTCTACACCGTTGCTAGCCCCGAAGCCTGTGCCGCCATTTTGTGGAAAGACGCAGGCCGCTCTGGCCAAGCCGCAGAAGCCCTCAAGATTACGGCCCTAGATCTGAAGAATCTAGAGATTTTGGACGTGCTGTTGCCTGAGCCAGTTGGGGGTGCCCACATCGCGCCGCTCCAGGCTGCCGAAAGCCTCAAACAAGCCTTGCTCAAAGGGTTGGCCGAACTGTTACCCCTATCGGCCACAGAACGCCGCAACCAGCGCTATCAAAAGTTTCGGCAAATTGGTCAGTTTACCGAAACCGCCGTGACCAGCGTTTAGGAACGCCTACAAGCTCACCCTCAAAAGAGTATGCTTACAGTAGACGCTTACTGTGAACGTTTACAGTGGACGAAAGCTAAGCAGATCCTGGCCACCAGGCAATCATGCGGCAGTAGAACTGCTCTGGTTAACTTTTGTTAAAATGATTAGAGCCTATATCCAGGCATAGGTGCAGCGCCTTGTTTGCGCTGGTCATTCTTGCTGGCAAGCTGCCGTGGCAACGCAGCGACCAACCGTCTGGGGGAAAGCTGATTGAGATTTGGACGCCTACATGACTTTTGACAACTCGCGCCGTGCCCTAATTACTGGAGCCAGCAGTGGCATCGGTAAGGCGACGGCCCTTGCGTTTGCCCAGGCTGGATATGACTTAGCGCTGGTGAGTCGTTCCCAGACGGCGCTAGAGGCGGTGGCTGAGGCCGCTCGTCAACATCAGGTTACTGCTAAGGTTTACCCCCTAGATTTAGCGGCGGTGGATCAAGTCAAGCCCAAACTCACGGCAGTGCTGGACGACTTTGGCCCGGTCGAGGTGTTAGTGAATAACGCCGGTATGGGCTACACCCGCCCCCTAGGGGACACCCCCCTGGCGGATTGGCAGCAGGTGATCACCCTGAACCTGACCAGCGTGTTGCAGTGCATTCAGGCGGTGCTGCCGGGGATGCGCGATCGCAAATCCGGCACCATCATCAATGTGGGGTCAATTGCGGCCAGCAACGCCTTCCCCGAGTGGGGAGCCTACAGCGTCAGTAAAGCGGGGCTAACCAGCTTGTCCCAAGTCTTAGCAGTCGAAGAACGAGCCCACGGTATTCGGGTAGTTACCCTGCATCCTGGCTCGGTTAACACCGCAATCTGGGACACAGAGACCGTGACTGCCGATCTCGATCGCAGCCAGATGCTCACCCCTGACCTAGTGGCTGAGACCATTCTGTATGCGGCCCAGATGCCTGGTCACGGCGTGATTGACACCCTCACCCTCATGCCTGCCGGGGGTGCCCTCTAAGGGCGATCGCACTGTTTCTGTTGCGCCAGCGTTGCCCCTTCGCCGCTCAGCCGTTCACCTCACCCCTACAACGTTTCTCGTTTCCGTTGCTCCGGGCTTTACCGCCGGGATCATCCCTCCCGCCAACTTGTTGACCCCAGAGCAACCCAGTGCCGCTGTCGATTGCGGCCCGATCTAGGTTTCATTGTCGATTCCGTTCTTTATTAGCGCGTTAACCCACAGGTTCACTATGACTATTGCTTCTTCTAACAGCGCCAACCGTAATGCCAAGGCTAATGGCGTGGTTCGTCCCGATCGCAACACTGCTTATGGGCAAAGCGCTCGGGTCAAGCCGACAGCGGATGAAGACCTAGAAAACATGAAGGGGGCCGTGAAGACAATCCTGTCTTCGGTGGGCGAAGATCCCGAGCGGGAAGGCTTGCTCAAAACACCGAAGCGGGTGGCAGAAGCGATGCGGTTTCTCACCAGCGGCTATAGCCAATCCCTAGAAGAAATCATCAACGACGCCATTTTTGACGAAGGCCACAACGAGATGGTGCTGGTGCGAGACATCACCGCCTTCAGCCTATGCGAGCACCACATGCTGCCGTTCATGGGTAAAGTTCATGTCGCCTATATCCCCAACCAAAAGGTGGTGGGCCTCAGCAAGCTCGCCCGGATTGTCGAAATGTATTCTCGCCGCCTGCAGGTACAGGAACGCCTGACCCGTCAAATTGCGGAAGCGGTGCAAGAAGCCCTCGACCCCCGTGGCGTTGCCGTGGTGATGGAAGCCAGCCATATGTGCATGGTGATGCGCGGGGTGCAAAAGCCTGGGTCTTGGACGGTGACCAGCGCTATGTTGGGGGCGTTCCAAGATGAGCAGAAGACGCGGGAAGAATTTTTGAGCCTAATCCGTCACCAGCCTGCTTGGGCCTAAAAGTCCCCAAACGTCTCAGCTAGATAGGCGCGGCGGGAAATCTCGCCTAGGGCTGGCAATCCCCAGGTAAACAACCCGCCTACAGACCAGACTATAGACCAGACTATGGCCCGATCGGGGGTGGAGGAATCAGCACCTCTGCCCCCGTTTTGATCAGTTGCTGCATGAGTTGTGCGACTTGGCCCAGATCTTTGTCCCCTGGCGATCGCTCCACCCCGCTGGACAGGTCAATACCGTCGGGGCTGGCTTGGCTCAGGGCGAGCTGAATGTTGTCGGGGGTCAGTCCTCCAGCCAGCAGCCAGGGGCAGATGGGCCGAAACGCTGCGATCGCACCCCAATCTAGCGTCAAACCGGTGCCGCCGAGCTGTTCGGGATGGTAAGCATCCAGCAACAGCGTATCGACCACCGCCTCATAGGCTTGGGCCTGCTCTAGGTCAGCGGTGTGACGAATTCGCAGGGCTTTAATCAGCTCTAGGTCGGGCCAGCGCTGGCGAATCTGGTGGCATTGCTCGGGGGATTCATTGCCGTGGAGTTGCAGGGCTGTGAGGGGGGCGATGGTTAGGGCGGCTGCGATCGCAGCTTCCTCAGCATTGGCAAACACCCCCACCCGATCTGGCAGTTGGGGCAGATCTTCTAGGGCGGCAATAATCTGAGCAATCTGCTGGGGCGTCACATAGCGCGGGGACTGGGGCACACAAATAAACCCCAGGGCAGTGGCTCCTAATTGTGCGATCGCCCGGCCTTGTGCGGGCTGAGTAATGCCGCAGATTTTGACTCGCAATCCCATTGTCCCCCTAACCTATGGCTGGCGTGGCAATCGTCGGCTGAGGTTCTGCAGCCTGATTGAGATTAAGCTGCTCTTCGTAGGGCAGGTTTAGCACCTCACTATAGAGCCGCACATATTCTAGAGCCGACTTCTCCCAGCTATGGTCTTGGAGCATCCCCCGGCGCTGGAGGGCTTGCCACTGGGGCTTAAACCGGAAGCCTTCCCAAGCCCGCACCATTGACGTGTACAGATCCAGCGGCTCATAGCGGTCAAAGCAATAACCCGTGCCCAAGTCATCCTCCGGCACAAAATGGCTAACCGTATCCACCAAGCCGCCAGTGCGGCGAACAATCGGCACACAGCCATAGCGCATGGCTAGCATTTGGCTAATGCCACAGGGCTCAAACCGGGACGGCATCAAGAAAGCATCTGAACCGGCGTAAATTCGCCGGGATAACCCATCGTTGTAGAACAGGTAAGTCGCCATCCGGCCCGGATAGCGAGAGGCCAACTGCCACATCTGGGTTTCGTAGTAGCGATCTCCCGTGCCCAGCATGACAAACTGGGCATCGGTATAGGCCAAGAACCGATCCAGCACCTGCAAAATCAGGTCAAAGCCCTTTTGCTCCACCAGTCGGCTGACTAGGCCAATCAAAAAGACGTTGGAGTTCACCTCTAGGCCCACTTCTTCCTGCAAGGTGATTTTGTTCTTGCGGCGTAGGTCTAGGGTATCGGGCGTAAAGGTCTGGGCCAACTGCTTATCGGTAGCGGGGTTGAAGCTCTCGGTATCAATCCCGTTGAGGATGCCGCTGAGGTTGCCGCTAATAAACGACAGCAGCCCCTCCAGGGTTTCGCCGTGGGCCGGGGTGCGAATTTGATCCGCATAGGTGGGGGAGACCGTGTTCACCTTATTGGCAAACTGCACCGCCGCCGCCATGGTGTTGTGGCCCTGCATATACCAGGGGCACCAGGTCATCTGCTCCAGCTTCCAGCGCCACGGGCCTTGGTAAGCCAGGTTGTGGATGGTGAAAATTGTGGCAATGTCCGGGCTTGGGTGCATCCACACCGGAATCATGCCGGTATGCCAGTCGTGGCAGTGAATAATCTGGGGCTTCCAGTAGTTCCAGGCAAATTCCGCTGCGCCGTTGGCAAAGAAGGTAAACCGCCAGTCTTCGTCATCGCCGCCGTAGATTCGCCGGGGATCAAAACAGGGCTGACCGAAGAGATACAGGGGCACATCAGTGCCAGGCAGCACCGTTTCGTAAACTGCGAAGTCCTTGAACATAGCGTTACCCCACCAGACCGGCTGGTCGGGGATATCCACTTTCTCCGGCAAAAAGCCGTAGTAGGGCATAAAAATCCGCACGTCATGGCCCATCTTCCGCAGCACCTGCGGCAAAGATCCCACCACATCCCCCATACCGCCCACTTTTGCTAGGGGCGCAGCCTCAGCCGCCACGAACAGAATACGCATAGGTGCCCTCGAACTTGCCTGTGAACTCCTTCCCAATTCAGTCTACGAGGGCAGCGTCCCCGTGCCTAGTAATCCTGGCTCTAAACCTTCTCAGTCGGGGGCTACTGAGTACACATATCTCTGATGGGTTCTTATAGTCCTTGCAGACCCCCCTCTGGTCAACCCTTGGCCCCCGGCCCCCCCTTGGTAAGGGGGGAAACTCTAGTCCTCCCCCTTGGCAAGGGGGAGTTAGAGGGGGTAAT
>PXDR01000559.1 GCA_003566335.1 Cyanobacteria bacterium T3Sed10_344R1 | reverse complement strand
TTTTGGGGCCAGCCCTCTGGGACGCCCGAGGGATTTTGCCCGACAATCAGTTTCCGGGTCTGGTGCTGAAGACGCTGCTGGGCTATCGCGATCGCATTTACCTGTTGCAAGCCCTCGCCTATGGCCTATTTGCCTTCACCATCGGCGGCAGCTACCTGCGGCAGCTCAACCCACCCAGCGCTGACACTGACGCTACCCCCAAGGCCAAGGTTAGTTCCGGCTCAGAAGTTTAAGCCCCATCCAGACTTAGTCGTGATTTAGGCCAACCCATCCGTCCCAGCGCCGCAAACCAGGGCGCAGGTTACCGCCTCAGGCGGCACTAGGTCTGGATGGCTAGATAGGGCCGCTAAGGTAGCAGCCCCAGCCAACTCAGCCGCAATGCCAAACTCAAACCATAGCCACTGGGCTGCCTGGGTCATGGCGTCATCGCTGACCAACACAATTTCATCCACACAGCGGCGGATGATGTCGAAGTTCATCTGCTCAGTTTGCCGAGGGGCTAAGGTATTGGCTCGGGTCGCCAAGTGGGGCAGGGCCGTGACGGCACCTTTGTCTAAGCTGTGGCTCAGCGTCGCCGCTCCAATTGGCTCCACGCCAATAATCCTGATTTGAGGATGCAGGGCTTTTGCCGCCAGACCGATGCCGCTAATCAAACCGCCGCCGCCAATCGCCACAATTAACGTGTCAATTTCGGGGTAGGTTTCCAGGATTTCTAGGGCCAAGGTACCCTGACCCGCAATCACGAGGGGATCGGCAAAAGGATGGATGTAGGGCAAATTCTCCGCCTCAGCCATGGCCTGGGCGGCCTGATTTGCGTCATCCCAGTCTGCGCCTACCGTCACCACCTCGGCCCCCCACTGCCGCAGCTTATCGGCCTTTGCTGGGGGCACATTTTTCCCCAGATAAATGATTGTCGGCACCTGGGCTAACCAACCGGCATAGGCCACCGCCAGACCATGGTTCCCCCCCGATGCCGTGACCACCCCTCTCTTGATCGCTTCTGGCGGCATTGACAGCAGTTTGTTCACCGCCCCCCGAGCCTTGAAAGATCCGGTTACTTGCAGGCAGTCTAATTTCAACCACAGATTCGGCTGGCCCTGAATCGCTGTGCGGGTGGGCATGGCCGAAATCAACGGCGTGGTGCGGATGTGAGAGATGAGTTGCGATCGCGCCGCCATCACATCTGCATAAGTCGGCATGGCCCCGCTCACGATTCAGCTCCTAGGGGCTGAAGTTTAGCCTCACCATTGGGGGCAATCGGCTCAGGCTGAGTTTGGGCCACCGCCTGAATAAAGCCGACAAACAGTGGGTGGGGCGCGCTCGGGCGAGACTGAAACTCAGGGTGAAACTGAGTGGCCAAAAAGAACGGATGCTCCGGCAGCTCAATAATTTCTACCAAGCGTCCATCTGGGGAGGTGCCGCTGACCACATAGCCAGTATCGACAAAGGTATTGCGGTAGGCGTTATTGAACTCGTAGCGGTGGCGGTGCCGCTCGTAGACCACTTCCTTGCCATAAAGCTGGCGAGCCAGGGTATCTGTGCCCAGACGGCAGGGATACAGCCCCAGGCGCATGGTGCCGCCGAGGTCAACCACGTCTTGCTGCTCTGGCAACAGGTTAATCACCGGGTTCGGCGTCTCAGGGTCAAACTCTGAGCTGCTGGCGTCAGCCATGTGGGCAATATTGCGCCCCCACTCTACCACCGAGCACTGCATCCCCAGACAAAGGCCCAAAAACGGCACTTTATTTTCCCGCACGTAGCGGATCGCCTGGACTTTGCCGTCTACCCCTCGGGTGCCAAACCCGCCGGGCACAATCACCCCGGCCACGTCTTTTAGGTGGGCGGCGGGGCCGTCCCGCTCAATGTCTTCAGAACTGATCCAGCAGATTTCTAGGGCGGCTTGAATGCTGATCCCAGCGTGAATTAACGCCTCAACTACCGACAGATAGGCGTCATTTAGGCTGACGTACTTACCGACAATCGCCACCTTGAGCTGGCGCGTAGGACTATACAGCCGCTCTACTAGCGTCCGCCAGTGGTCTAAGTTGGGCTGACGATGTTCGAGCTGCAATAATTCCGCCACCTGGTAGGCCATCCCTTCTTTTTCGAGGTTGAGGGGCACCTCGTAGATGCTCTTGGCATCTTGGGAGGTGATGACGCATTCCACCGGCACATCACAAAACTCTGAGAGCTTTTCTTTAATATGGCGAGCCACGGGGCGCTCACTGCGACACACCAAGACATCCGGCTGAATGCCGATGGAGCGCAGTTCCTTGACCGAGTGCTGGGTGGGCTTCGTTTTCATTTCCCCAGCCGAGGCAATCCAGGGCAGCAGGGTGACGTGCATGTAAACCACATTGCGACGGCCCACGTCTTTGCGAAACTGGCGGATAGCTTCTAGAAACGGCAGGGACTCAATGTCGCCCACGGTGCCGCCGATCTCGGTAATCACCACGTCAGGACTGGTGTTGCGGGCCACCCGGTGGATCCGCTGCTTGATTTCGGTGGTGATGTGGGGAATCACCTGCACCGTGCCCCCTTCGTAGTCTCCCCGGCGCTCTTTGTTAATCACCGACTGATAGATTGACCCGGTGGTGACGCTGTTCAGCCGAGACATGGAGGTATCGGTGAAGCGCTCGTAGTGGCCCAAGTCCAGGTCAGTTTCGGCCCCGTCTTCGGTGACAAACACTTCCCCGTGCTGAAACGGACTCATGGTGCCGGGGTCTACGTTGATGTAAGGATCCAACTTGAGAATCGAAACAGAGTAGCCCTGGGACTTGAGCAAACGCCCCAAGCTAGCGGCGACAATGCCTTTCCCAATACTGGACACCACGCCACCCGTCACAAAGACAAACTTAGTCATAACCCTGGCTGCCGCCTGACCTGGAGAAGAAGAACCCGTTCATTGTGCCACGGGGGCAGGGCGGGTATCTACGACAACAGGCAGGCGGGGTGAGCCGTCTGCCTGTTGGGCGCTAGCTGGCTTGAAAGCGAGCTAGATTTTGCTGTCACCGGTTTAGCTGGCGAGGTAGCCTCGGATGTTGCTCTTGCGGCGGCGAAGGTGCTTGAGGGCCTGCTGTTCAAGCTGGCGGACTCGCTCCCGGCTGATGTTCATCCGCTGACCGACTTTGGCCAGGGACAGTTCATGGCCGTCGTTGAGGCCGAATCGTAGGGTGATCACCTCCTGCTGTTGCGGGGTGAGGTCAGAGAGCATGTTGCGGATGTCTTGCCGCAGGGACTCTTGCACCGTGAAGTCTTCGGGAGACGCAGCGTCGTCTTCCAGAAGCTCTTGCAGTTCGGTGTCTTGGTTGTCGCCAATCCGCACATCCAAGGAGATGGGCTGGCGAGCCATGGTCAGGTATTCCCGAATTTGGGCCGGTTCTAGTTCTAGAGACTCGGCAATTTCGGTGGGGTTGGGGCTGCGGCCCAAGGACTGGGACAGCTCTCGCTGTACCCGCTTGATTTTGTTCAGCTTTTCGGTGATGTGGATGGGCAGGCGAATGGTGCGGGCTTGCTGGGCGATCGCACGGGTAATGGCCTGACGAATCCACCAGTAGGCGTAGGTGGAGAACTTGTAGCCCTTGGTGGGGTCAAATTTCTCAACGCCGCGCTCTAGGCCCAGGGTGCCTTCTTGGATCAAGTCCAGGAACTCTAGGTTGCGCTTTTGATATTTCTTTGCGATCGCAACGACCAGGCGCAAGTTCGCCTCAAGCATCTTGCGCTTAGCCCGCTGGCCATGGAGAAGCTGGTGCTGCAAGTCAGCCACGGACAGGCTGGCTGCTTCGGCCCAGGCTGCTTCAGAGGGCTCAGCCTCTAACTGTTCCTGCAGGGTTGCCTTAACCTCCAGCAGAGCCATCATTTGCTGCACCTGCTTACCGAGCACAATTTCTTCTTCGTGGGTCAGCAGCGGCACGCGACCAATCTCGTGCAGATAAGCCCGCACAGCATCAGCTGTAAACAGCGGCTTAGCTGCCTTGGTGCGCTTAGTTTTCGGAGTTGCTACTTTAGCCATAATCAATCGTCTCCGCTGAAAATGCTGACCATTACCTAACGGACGGCAATGGGAGGGGACATCGAAACTTGGAGGGTGGATGCAGTCTGTAACCTAGGCCACCATCAGAGAAAATAAAGCGGGCACAACCGGCGATCCAGGGTTTAGAAGAAACCGACTCTTCAACCGACTCGTCAATCGTTATGATTGAAGACCATGAGGGCATGGTTTAGCCCGACCAACCGTTTTTTATCGCTACTTGATTTTCATGACTACACCCTCAGAACTGGGAACTCAAAAGTTAAGTTTGGCTTATGAAACTTAGACGGTAAAAATCGGCCAATGTGCCCGAAACAGCGCGTAAATCAAGGCAATCAGTGAGTTGAGGGATGTCTAGCCTGGCGCTATACCCAGCTAGTTCGCCTCAACTGTTTAAGCGCTTGGGCTAGGGCTTTAAACTTGGGTCTTGACGGTTTAGCACCGGATCAAGAGATATCTAGATATGTTGCTACTATCATCATTGACCTACCTTTGGCTTAAGCTTGTAACAGTGAACTTGGGATGGTGAATCAGTACCGTGTTCTCAGCGTCTCTCCACCATCAATAGAGTCAGGAGCGGTAGAGATGATTTACAACGAACGATAACGACCCAAAGTGACCTCAATGTGTCTTTCCTATCAAGCTTTCGTCACAGCCTGGTTGGAAATGAATCGCTAGGGACGGCGTTGTGCAGGAGCGATAGGTAACCCTGAAGCGTCTTAACTCAAGTGTGCCCACAGTCTCAGCTAAAACCTCAGCTAAAACTGCTGCTTCCGTCTCGCCAGCCCAGGGGGGAGACCGATCACGAAGAAGTTCTTGAACGGGCGGCAACTTTTAACTAAACCGCTCAAAAGTCGAAGTGGTTATGAGTTGTGTCTACACAGTACCCCAGTTCTTGGATTTCGTAAAGGGATGGAGTACAGCTAAACACTTGGTTGAGCAATGGACAATCCGGGATGGCCTAGGCTCGGTTTCTTTCCTTATTAATAGGGTTACGGGGCTATGAGACTGGAGGTTTGCGCCCTTGCCTTATCATGACGACTTTAGGTGGGGGAAGCGATAGGGAAAACCCACCTTAAGAACTACTGTTCTCCGCCCTCAAACGCCGAAACCTGCTGAACGTGGGGTAAACAAACGAGCTCCACCGTCGGCGGAGCCTCGGAAGGCAACTGGTCGATAAACCTTGACTGGCTCTTGTCTGGCCCTCGTCTGGAGCTCGCCCAGAGTTACAGCCGTCGCCGTCCGCCAAAAGTGCGGCTGAGTAGACCCAGAATGGCTGACAGGACAGCGGAACCAATGATCGCCCAGACGATGGGGAAGGGGTTGCCGCCGATGGAGATGGGGAGAATTTCGGGGAGCTGCAGGTTTCGGGCGATCGCAGTGCCAATGTAGGCTCCCATCAAACCCACGATCGTAGAGATAATGCAGCCACCAGCGGTATACCCCGCCAAAGACTGACCGATCGCGCCACAGATAGCCGCAATCACCAATAAAATTAAAATTTCCATTTAAGTTCTGTAGCCTCCTTAGGGCACTAGAGCGCATTGAGCGCCAGCGCTGAGTATGTTTTGGCGGTTTGTTTTTTGCACCTAGCCCTGAGTATGGCTGGTGACGTGCGATCGCATCTCTACCAGGGGTAGCAGGTCTCTCTCCCTCCTCTGGCAGACTTGAGCGGCAAGCAACGGGTTTTAGCTAGACGGGCTGAATTGCGATCGCGCCTGGGGACTAAAGTTTGTTATCCTAGCTAAGCGTCTCTGGCTCAACGTCAACAAGCGCCAACGCGGGTGTAGTTCAGTGGTAGAACGTCAGCTTCCCAAGCTGAATGTCGTGAGTTCGAGTCTCATCACCCGCTTTTTTGTTTTAAAGAATTAACTTTCCTTTTTTAAAGGATTAGCTTCCACTCAGTCATACTTACGCAATCCCAAGCATAGTAAGGGTTTTGGGGCTTTCAGGATCTGTAACCTGACCCCCAACTCTCTTCTAATGTCAAGGTGCAAGATGTGAAGATACTTACCTCATCACCCCACCCACCCCACCCACTTATTCCCCCCCCAAGTTCTCCCCCCCAAGTTCTTTAGATTTCCACCCGGCCACTCCCTTTCTTTTTCTGTCGGCTGGGGCCAGGTACGCCGCCCCAACGGGCTGCGAGTTGCCCGCCTTGGACAGGCTACTGCGAATAATCCTGAGGTGAGTCTGCTAGATTCTCTAAGTCAGCGAGATCTTGTAGCCGCCCTGATGCTCGCTTGTTAATTCGCAGATTTTCCAAATCAATGAAGTTGACCTGCACTCCCGATATTTCAACCACAAGTTTGGTTCGGTAAGCAGTTTCAAAGTCAACTCCATCCGGAGTTGTTAATAGATCAATGCGGTTCGGTGGATAACCCAACTGAATGACTTGGTTCGGAGCCATAAAGTCCTCAGCCTGCAAATCCAGGGAGGCAAAGCCAAACTGTGTTAGTGCCGCCAACAATCGCACCGCATTATCAGACGACATTTCAACCCAAATATCAATGTCTTTTGTGTAGCGAGGGTAGCCATGCAGTGCCACCGCATAGCCACCAATGATCAAACCGTCATTTCGCAGGTTGACAAATAATTTTCTGTATGCATTGATTTTGCACCGCCCAAAAGCCTTGATAAATGGCGATCTTAGTTTTCCGAGTTCACTGTCTTAATGATTACGAACCGTTAAGCCGTTGC
>PXDR01000452.1 GCA_003566335.1 Cyanobacteria bacterium T3Sed10_344R1 | reverse complement strand
GTAGAGGCGGTTGTCGGTGCTGGTGATCCACTGGCAAAACTGCTCCCACAGGTTGGCGCTTTCGCGCCGCTGTAGAGTCGTAGTCATAATGAATGATTCCAGTGTGGATGTATGCAATGAGGGCGTTGGGAAAGAAATATGAATGTTTCCCGTCGCTTGTTACACAGCTTAACATAATTCCCCGGAATCGACAATTAGCCATTCCCGTCACCGCTAGAAGTCATTAGCCGCAGTGGCTGGTCAGTTAGCGATGATTCCGACATGATGAACGGGCAGCCTCCGCATTGCGTGTCTCTCCTGTATGCCGAAAAAACCTGAGTCCAACCCTGTCATCCCTCAGGCTGAGCCCGGAACGACTGGCTTAAATACTTTTGGTGGGGTGTTTACGCCGTCAATCTTGACCATTCTGGGGGTGATTATGTACCTCCGGTTTGGCTGGGTGGTCGGTCACGTCGGGCTGTGGTCAGCCCTGGCGATTGTGACAATTTCCACAGCCATCACCTTTTTGACGGGGCTCTCAATTTCTGCGATCGCAACCGATCAGGTCGTCCGCGCAGGCGGTGCTTACTACATGATCAGCCGCTCCCTCGGGATTGAAACTGGGGGCGCTGTCGGCATTCCGCTGTATTTTGCCCAGGCTTTTTCAGTGGCGCTCTACACCATCGGATTTGCCGAAAGTTTGGTGCAGGTCTTTCCGCAGCTCAACCTGACTGGGGTCGCCCTCGTCACTACCCTGGCCGTGACCGTCCTGGCACTGCAGTCAGCCGACATCGCGATCAAAGCCCAGTACATCATCATGGGTGCGATCGCACTTTCCCTGATTTCCCTGTTCTTTGGCCACAGCGTTGAGCCAGCGTCTGCGGCTGCGATCGCAGCCAGTGATCCCCCCGGTTCTGTCGGTTTTTGGGCCGTACTGGCCGTCTTTTTCCCGGCTGTCACCGGCATTATGGCCGGAGTCAATATGTCAGGGGATCTTAAAGACCCGACAAAAGCCATTCCATACGGCACTCTCGCCGCCATTGGCGTGGGGTACGTCATCTATATGACCATCCCTTTCTTTCTCGTTGGCCGGGCCGACGCCGCTTCATTAGTGGCCGAACCGCTGATTATGCGCCGGATCGCCTTTTGGGGCGACGCAATTTTGCTGGGGGTTTGGGGGGCGACCTTATCCAGTGCCATTGGCAGCATTCTCGGGGCTCCTCGGGTGTTGCAGGCACTGGCTCGGGACGGCATCTTACCCCGCAAGCTGAAGTGGTTGGGCAAAGGTAAAGGTCAGGCTGACGAACCCTTTCTGGGCACCCTATTTACCCTCGGCATTGTCCTAGCGGCAGTGTTAGTGGGGGATCTCAACTTAATTGCCCCGATTCTGACCATGTTCTTTTTGACCACCTACCTGGTGCTCAACGTGGCTGCCGGGTTGGAGGGTTTTTTGCAGAGTCCGTCCTTTCGGCCCTCCTTTCGGGTGCCCTGGCTCCTGTCTGGGTTAGGGGCAATCAGCTGTATCGCCGTGATGTTCTTGATCAACGCTGTGGCCACGGTGCTGGCAGCGGGCATTGTCCTGGGCATTTATCTATGGCTAGAACGTCGGGAGATTCAGGGCGCTTGGGGAGATCTGCGCCAGGGGCTGTGGATGACCCTGACCCGCACCGCCCTACACCGCATGAGCGCCAGCCTAGACGCCAAGAACTGGCGACCCCACATGCTGGTGTTCTCAGGTGCGCCGACCAAACGCTGGCACCTGGTCAGCTTGGCCGCAGAGCTGACCCACAATCGCGGCTTCATCACCCTCGCCAGCGTGCTGCCCCCCGGCTCCCGCAGCGGTGCCCAGCAAGACGCTTTGGAACACACCCTAGAGGACTACCTAGAGCGCCAGGGCATCCAAGCCTTTGTCCGGCTGGTGACCGCACCGGAACCGTTCAGCGGCATGAAGCAGCTAATTGAGGCATACGGCATTGGGCCGCTAATGCCCAACACAGTGCTGATCGGGGATACCGAGAATTTAGAAGGGGAGGGGTGCGATCGCTTCTGTCAGATGGTGGCCCAATGTCACTACGCCAAGCGCAATGTGATGATCTTTCGCAGCCAGCCCGAGCAATATGCGGCCATTCAGACCCGTCCGGCAGAAGGTCGGCAGATCGACGTGTGGTGGGGGGGACTGCAATCCAACGGCGGCCTAATGCTGATTTTGGCCTACCTGCTGCGGACGAGTTCCAGCTGGCGTGGAGCCACCGTCAACCTCAACCTGGTGGTGCCTAGCCCCACAGCCCAACAGGCGGCAGAGAAAAACCTAACTCAGGTCGTCAATAACCTGCGAATTGGCGCGACGCCTCGGGCTATCTTGGCAGCCGGTCGCCCGTTCGACCAAATTCTGCAAACCACCTCTGCCAAAGCGGATCTGATCTTTTTGGGCATGGCCACCCCGAGCGACCAGTTTGCTAGCTACTACAAGTCTCTGCAAAAGCGCACCGCCAATTTACCGCCAACCGTGTTCGTGCTGGCGTCTGAAGACTTAGAGTTTTCAGATGTGCTACAGCGAGATTAGGCCCAGATTGAGCCAGCTAGCCCTGCAACCGCTTGCTTCACGTCCCATTCAATCTGGCCCAGTTTAAGCGAGGAATTACTCAAGCTGCTTCATCAAATGTCCAGCTATAGTTTGGATCTTCTATGCTGGTTGACTATGGAGTCTGTTGCTTTCCGTTGCCCAGGAAGTTCAGTTGTCAACTTCTAAACCCACCACATCTCAGCCCGGCAGCAATCGCCAGGATTGGCCCCAGGGGCATCTGTTCGAGATGGCCCTAGACCCCATGCTCGTCGCAGACGAACAGGGACAACTGATTGACGTTAACCCGGCAGCCTGTCAATTTCTTGACCTGTCTAGTTCCCAGCTTGTGGGTCGTCCCCTTTCCCAAGTTTGTCAGCCCGATCCCGCCCGTGCTCTCGCTCAAGCCCACTGGCCTCAAGCTGATGAAATCGGGCCAACAATGGTGCAGGGCGAGATTGCTCTATTGCTGTGGAATGGGGCTCAACGAATTGTCACCTACAGAGCATCCTTGTGGGGGCAACCTCGCTGTCAGCTCTTAATTTTGCGAGATGTTACCGGCCAAAAGCAGACTGAAGCTAAGTGTCAGCAGCTCCATCAACAGCTAGAGATTCAGGTGGCTCAGCACAGCCAAGAAACCAGCCAAATGGAGCACGATTTGGCCCTGAATGAAGCTCGGCTCCGGGCAATTTTCAATCAAGCAGCTATTGGGATCAATCAAGCTGCTCCAAACGGTTATTTTATTCAGGCCAACCAAACCTACTGCCAGATGCTGGGCTACAGCGAAGCGGAACTGCTAACTCTGCGGTTCCAAGATGTTGAGCATCCTGACGATACGCCATCGACTGAGGCTGCGCTCAAACGGCTGTATGAGGGGGAGCAATCTTCCATCACCCTAGAGAAACGCTACATCCGCAAGGATGGCACGGTGATGTGGACAAACACTGTGCTGTCGATTTTGCGAGATGAGGATGGACAGCCGATTTCTGACATTGCGATCGTGGAAGATATCACCCGACGCAAGCAGGTTGAACAGGTGCTAAATGATGAGCGCAACCTGTTTATCAGTGGCCCCACGGTGGTGTTTAAGTGGAGCCCAGATCCGGGGTGGCCGATTCTGTATGTCTCTCCGAATGTCGAAACTGAGTTGGGCTATGCACCTGCGACACTGACGGCGAAAACGGGGACCTTTCGTCAGTTGGTGCATCCTGACGATTGCGATCGCATCTTCTCAGAAGTTGCTGACTACACCGGCACCAAAACCCAATACTATGCCCAGGAATATCGGCTGCGTCATGCCAATGGCGAGTACCGCTGGTTCGACGACTTTACCCACGTGATTTATGACGCCCAGGGTGAGGTTGTGCAGTTCTTGGGCTATGTCCAAGACATCACCGATCGCAAACAGATTGAGCTAGCCCTGCAACAAAGCGAGGCGACCAAGCAGGCCATGCTAGAGGCCATCCCGGATTTGCTGCTGCGAATCAACCGCCAGGGTATCCGCCACGACTTTATTTCTGGGGGAGAGGTCACCATTTGCAGGGCAGTGGACAGCCAGCGGCCCCAGTCGATTTATGACACCCTGCCCAAAGCCCTGGCCGATCAGCGGCTGCACTTTTTGACCCAAGCCCTAAACACCGGAGAACGCCAGCAGTACGAGCACACCATCACCGTTGGGGGCAAGCAACATTACGAGGAAACTCGAATTGTGCCCCTAGAGGCCGACGAAGCCCTGGTCATGGTGCGAGATGTCACCGATCGGGTGACGGCGGAACAAGCCCTGCGGGAAAGCCAGCAGCGATTCCAGGCCATCTTTGACCAGATGTATCAGTTCATTGGCCTGTTGACCCCGGACGGCATATTGCTAGAGGCCAATCAAACGGCCCTAAACTTTGGCGGATTTGCTCGGGAAGAGGTGGTGGGGCAACCCTTTTGGGAGGGTGGCTGGTGGAAATTCTCGACAGAGACCCAGGTTCAGCTTCGGCAGGCGATTGCCGCTGCTGCTCAGGGAGAGTTTATCCGCTATGAGGTCAAGGTTCAGGGCAAAGACCAGCAGGTGATCTTGATTGATTTTTCCCTGCGGCCTGTGTTTGATGAGCAGGGTCAAGTGGTGTTGCTGATTCCAGAGGGGCGAGACATCACCCAGCGGAAACAAATTGAGTTAGAGCTAGAGCGCACCAAAATCTTTTTGGAGCAAACCAACACTGTGGCCCGGGTGGGGGGCTGGGAAGTAGATTTAGTGCAAAACGTAATCCACTGGACAAGGATTACCCGAGAAATTCATGAAGTTGGGGCTGAGTTTGAGCCAACTATTGAAACTGGTCTGCAATTTTATTCGGAGGGTGACAATCGCCAGCGCATTGCCACTGCCATTGAGCAAGCTCGCCAAACCGGTCAGTCCTGGGACGAGAAACTGCAAATCCGAACATTTAAGGGCAATCTGCGCTGGGTGCGGGTGTTGGGGCAAGCCGAATTTGTAGCCGGACGTTGCGTGCGCCTGTATGGAGCCTTTCAGGATATTGATGCCCAAATGCAGGCAGAAGTTAAGCTCCAAGAGTTGACCCAGCAACTTCAGCAGGCCCAGCATATGGCCCAACTGGGGAACTGGTGGTTTGACCTCAAAACTGGGGAGCTGTACTGGTCAGCAGAAATCTTCCGGCTGCTCGGGGTCGATCCGAGCGAGACCCCGTTTAAACTCGAAGACCGACCTGAGTTGCTGCATCCTGATGATTTGCCGCGTTGGCAGGCGCACCTACAAGCCGTTCAACAGCAGGGCATGCCCCAAGAAATGGATATGCGGGTAATTTGGCCGGGGGGTGAGATCCGCTACGTTCATGTTCATACTTATGCCAATCGCCAGAATGACCAACCTTTAAACCTGGATGAGCCTTACTTGCGCCTATTTGGCACGTTGCTGGATGTAACCGAGCGCAAGCGGGCGGCAATTTGTCAGGAGGAGCTGCTTCAGCAACTTCAACAGGCGAATCAAGAGTTAAATCGACTGGCGATGGTAGATGGTCTGACCCAAGTGGCCAATCGGCGGCAGTTTGACCAGGTGTTGGCCCAAGAGTGGGAACGGGCGAAGCGTGATCGCACCTTTCTGACCCTAATTCTTTGCGATATTGATTTCTTTAAGCCCTACAACGATAACTATGGCCACCCCGCTGGCGATCGCTGCCTGTGCCAAGTGGCCGACATTCTTTCCCAGGTGACTCAACGGTCTGGGGATCTGGTTGCCCGCTATGGCGGAGAAGAGTTTAGTTTAGTGCTGCCCAATACTCAAATCCACGGGGCGATCGCAATGGTAGAACGCATCCAGGCTGCGATCGCAGCCGCCCATCTCCCCCACGAGTTTTCCAAAATTAGCGGCCAAATCACCCTCAGCTTAGGTGTGGTGTGCTGCATTCCCCAGGATCAACACAGCCCTAGCCAACTGATTGACTGGGCCGACACCGCGCTATACAACGCCAAAGCCAAAGGTCGCAATACCTACCACCTGGGCACCACGGCCATCAAGACCATCAGTGCCCAGGCTTTAACCCGTTAGACATCCGCCGCTAGCGATCTCCTCCTAATGGTTCACCAAGGACTGACTGAGGGCATCCGCCGCCGCTTCCGGCCCCTGCAATAAGTTGGACAACAGCGAAGACGGCTGCTGGTCATGGGGCCAGGCAAAGGCATGGCGAAACGCCGCTTCTTGGCAGGCCCGCAGACCGTCAAAGCCAATCACATCATGGGTGAGCAGGCTTTCATATTCAAACGGCAGCCGGACATTGTGCAGCCCCGCATTGTCCGTACAGATGGCAATGTCTACCCCAGCATCAAAACAACGGCTGAACACATCCTTAAGCTGGTGGATCTCATCCAGGGTGCCGGTTTGGAGATAGGTGGTCGGACAAACCTCCAGGCATTGCCCTTGGGCCGCCACCTGGCGCAGCAGTTCCGGATAATGCAGGGGAATCTGAATCCCGTGACCAATCCGCATCAGATAGGGCAGCAGGTCGGGATGGCAGCCATCCAGAGTTTCATACAGATGTCCTGTGGTGCAGAGCCCCAGATTCCGGGCATAGCGGTAGAGTTCAACCCATTCCGCCATCCGCGCCTGGTACTGGACATCGCCCCCAGCCAGATCCACCGCACAGACATAGTCGGGATACTGGGCCGCTAAATCCACAATCGCCCGGTTGACCTCATGGGGCAGCCGAGAGTGCATACAGAGAATCT
>PXDR01000535.1 GCA_003566335.1 Cyanobacteria bacterium T3Sed10_344R1 | reverse complement strand
GTGTCGAGAATGCGATCGCGGATAAAGGCTTTAGAGCCAAACAGCACCCCAGGATCCAGGTTACCCTGCACGCCAATGTCAAAGCCTAGGCGTTTGCGGGCATCCGCCATGTCCACTGACCAGTCCACGGTGACAATATCCACCCCAGACCGGCCCATGCGCTCCAGCACCCCAGCGCTGCCGCTGACTAGCAGAATCAGCGGAGTATCTGGGTGGGTCGCTTTCACCTGGCGCACCACCTGCTGCTGATAGGGCAGGGCAAAGGTGTCGTAGTCCTGGGGGCTAAGCTGCCCTGCCCAAGAGTCGAACATCTGCACTACCTGGGCACCACAGTCAATCTGGTGGCGGATATAGATGGCGATGGAGTCAGCCAGTTTGCTGAGGAACTGGTGCAGAATCGTCGGATCTGAGAACGCCATGTTCTTGATCACCGAGTAAGTCTTGCTGCCTTTCCCTTCAACGGCGTAGGCGGCTAGCGTCCAGGGGGCACCCACAAACCCCAGCACCGTGGAGGCATTGCCCACTTCTTGGCGCAGGGCTTGCAGAATCGGCTTGATGAAGGGCAGAGACTCCCCAGGCTCTAGCGTCCGCAGGGCATCAACTTGGGCTTGACTGCGGATGGGGTCAGTAATGATTGGCCCTTTGCCTTCGGCGATGTCCATGTCAATGCCCATGCCAGGCAGGGGCGTGACAATGTCAGAAAACATAATCACCCCATCGGGCTGGAAGGCGCGCCAGGGCTGTAGCGAAATTTCAATGGCGACCTCTGGAATTTCAGAGCGATCGCGAAAGGAGGGATACTTTTCCCGCAGGTCTCGGTAGGCTTTCATATAGCGACCCGCTTGGCGCATCATCCAAACGGGGGGACGATCCAAAGCTTCACCACGCGCAGCCCTGAGCAAGAGGGGAACAGTCTCCAATCCGGTCATTGAAATGCCACCAGTGATTTGACGTAAGGGTTTAAAAAAAGCTGAAACAGTTAACGCTGCTTGTCGCAACTCTCTGTCGCGACTCTATCCGCAGCAACTCTGCAGCAGCGCTCTACAAGCGCAATCGCTAGCTTATCATCGGCAGTTGTCCAAACTCGCTGAAGCCGCTGAATCACCCGGTTTTGCAACGTTTCTTATAGAAATCTGAAGTCCTGTAGGGCACGGCAATACCTGTAGAGCTGTATCCCTAGCACGGCGGATGCGAACCCTAGCCCGCAGGAGAACCAGCTGCTGCAAACAGCCCCTGAGCTGTTATGTCTAGGAGACCGAGTTGGCTGGATTCCAGCTGATCCTCACCCTGCAAGCTTGCCGTCTCTTGATAGGCTCCATTCACCAGATCTAGCACCAAAACTGTAGAGACTTGCGGATCGATAATCCAGTACTCAGGGATGCCTCGATCTTGGTACTGGAGGCGCTTGGCGATGTAGTCGCGGTTGCGCTGCACTTCCCCTGGGCTAACGATTTCTATCACAAGCATCGGCGGCTCCATGTCGATGCGCAGCGTATTGCGCTGCCGAAGTTGCTCGATGTGCTCTTCTTGCAGGATCGTGAGGTCAGGGTAGCGGTTACGAGGTTCGCCCCGCACCTCTAGCTCTAGACCGTGTCCCCTCACTTGACGGTAGCCCACGATGCGGCTCAGCTGAAGCAGTAAAAGTGTCGCAATCTCGACATTCAATCCTGACTCTGGCGGCACTTCAATCAGCTCTCCATTGAACAGCTCGTAGAGGTTGTCCGTGCCATCGTCGTAGGCCAGGTAGTCCTCAAAGCTCTGAAAACGCTGTTTAAGCTGAACCATAGGTTTAGGCCACTAGGCCAGGTGATAGAGCTACCGGCACCAAGTGCCCCCATTTTAGATCCCCAGGACTGGTCAAAGTTCGCCCCAAATCTTAAGGCAGGCACTCTTGAACGCACTACCAACAGCCAACAGCTAACAGCTAACAGCCCCCTCCCCACCGATCCGTCGCTGCCACTAACGCCCGACTAATCCCCGGTTCCGTCGCCGAATGCCCAGCTTCTGGCACAATCACCAGCTCGGCTTCGGGCCAAGCTTGGTGAAGATCCCAGGCTGAGGCCATGGGGCAAACGACGTCGTAGCGACCTTGGACAATTACGCCGGGCAGATGGCGGATGCGATCAACATTGGCTAGGAGCTGATCTAGGGGATCAAAAAAGCCGCCGTTGACGAAGTAATGGCACTCAATCCGGGCAAAGGCTTCAGCGAATTCATCGGTGGAAAAATGGGCCATCAGATCAGGATCTGGGATTAACTTGCTGGTGCTGGCTTCCCAAACTGACCAAGCTCGGGCGGCGGCTTGCCGCTCGGCTGCATTTTCACTAGTGAGGCGACGATGGTAAGCCCGCAGCAGGTCGTGGCGTTCTGCGGGGGGAATGGGGGCGAGGTATTTTGCCCAAGCGTCGGGAAACAGGTGGCTGGCCCCGGATTGGTAGAACCAGTGCAGTTCTGCTGGACGCAGCATGAAGATGCCCCGCAGAATTAACCCTTGGCAGTGGTCGGGATGGGTTTCGGCATAGGCCAAGGCTAGGGTGCTGCCCCAACTGCCGCCAAAGACAGTCCAGTCGTCGATCTGGAGGTGCGATCGCAGCGCTGCGATATCGTTCACCAAATCCCAAGTGGTGTTGTTAGTTAGGTCGGCATAGGGCGTACTTTTGCCGCAGCCTCGCTGGTCGAACTGAATAATCCGCCACTGTCTTGGATCAAAAAACTGACGATAGCTGGGCTGACTGCCGCCACCGGGGCCACCATGAAGTACCACTACAGGCTTGCCTTGAGGATTGCCAGATTGCTCAAAGTAGAGGATATGGCGGGGAGGAACCGGTAGATAACCCGTTTGGTAGGGCGAAATTGGCGGATACAGGGTGCTCATCAAAGTCAGTCCGTTTAACCAATGAATTTAAAGATTTAAAGACGGAAATGGAGTGCACGGCAAAGATGGCACTCTCTAGTCTCTCTGAAATCCACCAGCCTAGACGAGCAAATTTAGACGAGCAAAATTGCACCGGACAAAAAATAGCCAAGGCACATTGATGCCTTGGCTTAGGAGTCGGAATCGAGATCAGAAGAGGAAGTTGTGCGGAAGGTTGGGCCGCCGATTTGAGGCTCCAATGATGTCTCTAAGCCGCTAGACAAGGAAGCTGGCGATTCAAATCGGCTGTGGTCTTTACCACAACCCATTTGCCGCTAATCGGGTCGCGATAGGACAAAAACGGGTTTTGCTTAAGGGGCTTACAGCAGTGATTAGCCATATCAGGTTGCGGGGGTCAACACTAATGCAATCATAGGTAGCCCTTGTCAGCTCTGGGGTGATGGGGCGGGGGGCTTTGGGTGATTCGTGCCGTCCAATGTCGTGATGTGTATCACACATTACCGTTGGTCGGCGGGTTGGAGATCCCTGGGGTGCTGCGATCGCAAAACCCATAGGCTCTTCCCCCGACTCCGTTAGAATGAGGCTTGCCAAGCCTGACCGTTGATTGCAGGGATTGCCGTGGAGTCACCCATGAAGTTTCAGATTTGGCCCGGACGTCCCCATCCCCTGGGGGCTACCTGGGTTCATATCGGCACTAATTTCGCCCTATTTTCTGAAAATGCCACAGGGGTAGACCTTTGCCTATTTGATGAGGTGGGGCAAGAGACCCGGCTGCGGCTGCAAGAAGTGAGCAATCATGTTTGGCATGGGTTTGTGCCCCATGTGGGGCCAGGGCAGCGCTATGGCTATCGGGTGCATGGGCCTCATGATCCAGAAAATGGCTACCGCTTTAACCCCCACAAGCTGCTGATTGACCCCTATGCTCGGGCGATTGATGGCGATGTTGAGCCGGGGCCAGAGGTGTTTGCCTATCCCCTAGAGCAGGAGGATGAGCCCGATCGCGATCTGCTGCTGGACACCAAAGATAGTGCGGCCATCATGCCCAAAGCGGTGGTGGTGGATTCTCAGTTTGACTGGCACGACGACCACCATCCTGAAATTCCTTGGCACAAGACCGTGATCTACGAAGTTCACGTCAAGGGCTTTACCCAGCAGCACCCTGATATTCCAGTGGAGTTGCGAGGCACCTATGCTGGGCTCGGCCATCCTGCGGCGATTGAGCATCTCAAGACCCTAGGCATTACTGCTGTGGAACTGCTGCCGGTTCACCACTTCCACGCCAACCCAGGTCACTTGGCCGACACTGGGCTGCGCAACTACTGGGGCTATGATTCCATCGGCTACTTTGCGCCCTACAGCGGCTACAGCGCTCACGGAACAGACGGTGAGCAAGTCAGCGAGTTTAAGGCCATGGTGAAAGCCCTGCACGCAGAGGGGATTGAGGTGATCCTCGACGTGGTGTACAACCACACGGGCGAGGGCAACCACGATGGGCCGCTGCTGTCTTTGCGGGGGATTGACAACCGATCCTACTACCGCCTGGTGGAGGATAATCCCCGCTACTACATGGACTTCACCGGCTGTGGCAATTCCCTTAACGTGCGCCATCCCCAGGTGCTGAAGCTGATTATGGACAGCTTGCGCTACTGGGTAACGGAAATGCACGTAGATGGCTTCCGGTTTGACCTAGCGTCGGCCTTGGCCCGAGAGCTGTATGAGGTGGACAGTCTGGCTGCCTTTTTCGACATCATTCACCAAGACCCGATTCTCTCGACCACGAAGCTGATTGCTGAACCGTGGGATTTAGGGGAAGGGGGCTATCAGGTGGGCAACTTTCCGCTGCTGTGGTCAGAGTGGAACGGCAAGTACCGCGACACCATGCGGGACTTCTGGCGGGATCAGCCCTGTCGTCTCGGGGAATTTGCCTTTCGGATTACCGGCAGTTCTGACCTGTACGAGTCCAGCGGCAAGCGGCCCCACGCCAGCATTAATTTCATCACGGCTCACGATGGTTTTACGCTGAATGACTTGGTGAGCTACAACGAGAAGCACAACCAGGCTAATCAGGAAGGTAACCGGGACGGAGAAAGCTATAACCGCTCCTGGAACTGCGGGGTGGAGGGCGAGACGGACGACCCAGATGTGCTGGCGTTGCGATCGCAACAGCGCCGCAACCTGTGGGCCACATTAATTTTGTCCCAGGGGGTGCCGATGATTTTGGGTGGGGACGAGTTGGGCCGCACCCAGCGAGGCAATAATAATACCTATTGCCAGGACAGCGAGTTGTCTTGGTTTGACTGGCACTTGCGGCAGCAAAACGCCGACCTGCTGACCTTTGCCCAAAAGCTGCTGGCTTTCCGGCTGCAACATCCAGTGTTTTCCCGGCGGGACTGGTTTCAGGGGCGGGAAATCCATGGCTCTGGGGTGAACGACATCGGCTGGTACGATCCCGACGGCAGCCCCATCACCGAAGCCCAGTGGCATGACAGCACCATCAAGGCCATCAGCATCTTTATGAATGGGGAAGAGCTGCGCAGTCCCGACGCCCGAGGTCAGCGGATTGTGGATGACAGCTTTTTGCTGTTTTTTAATGCCCACAGTCGCCCGATGGAATTTGCCATCCCCGACTCGGTGCAGCGGCAGCAGTGGCAGGTGCTGATCGACACGAAAACCCCAGCCGGGTTCATTGACGGCGGCCCCACCTACGGCAAGGCCGACCAGATTCCGGTGGCGGCGCGGTCGCTGCTGGTGCTGTGTTGCCCGATTTGCTTCAACAGCGATCCCCATGCCCCAGCCGAGAGCTGTCCACTGTCGGAATAAGGGGGCTGCCCATGTCGAACACCTACGATCGCATCTACGACGTGGTGCGCCAGATTCCCACTGGTCAGGTGGCGACCTATGGCCAGGTGGCGGAGCTCGCCCAGCTCTACGGCAAGCCCCGCGTGGTGGGCTATGCCCTGTACCGGGTAACGGCGGAGTCCGACATCCCCTGGCATCGGGTGGTGAATGCGAAAGGAGAAGTGTCGCGATCGCCCTTGCGCAACGGCACCGACTATTTGCAGCGGGACTTGCTGGAGGCTGAAGGGATTGAGTTTCGCCAAGATAAGCTGGACTTAGGCCGCTACCGCTGGCAGCCGCCAATGGAGCTAGTGTTTCCGGCCTAGATTCCCAGGCTGCGCCCCGGATGTGGGGCAACTTGGGTGAGGAGTTGTTGATAAATTCGCGGCATTGCTGATCAACAGTTGGAAAGGGGCGAACTAAAATAGTTTCTATTGCTACAGTTTTGTGGTGATTATTTTTTTGATGATTGTTGTTTCGTTGGCGTGATTTGTCATGTCTACTCAGTCGGCTGCCGATCGCATTTTGATTTTTGATACGACCCTGCGGGATGGCGAACAATCCCCTGGAGCCACCCTGAATGGGGAAGAAAAACTTGCGATCGCCCGGCAGCTAGCGCGACTGGGCGTAGACATTATCGAAGCCGGGTTTCCGTTCGCCAGCGTGGGAGATTTCGAGGCGGTGCAGCGGATTGCCGAGACGGTAGGCACTGCCGACGGCCCGACCATCTGCGGTTTGGCCCGCGCCACAAAGGGCGATATTGAGGCTGCTGGCAAAGCCTTGGCTCCGGCGGTCAATCGCCGAATTCACACCTTCCTTGCTACATCTGATATTCACATGCAGCACAAGCTGCGCAAGACCCGCCCAGAAGTGCTGGCGATTACGTCAGAGATGGTGGCCTATGCCAAAACCTTTACCGAGGACGTGGAGTTCTCCCCCGAAGATGCGGGGCGCTCTGACCCCGACTTTTTGTATGAGGTGCTAGAGCGTGCGATCGCAGCCGGAGCCACCACCGTCAACATCCCCGACACCGTGGGCTACCTCACCCCCAC
>PXDR01000207.1 GCA_003566335.1 Cyanobacteria bacterium T3Sed10_344R1 | reverse complement strand
GGGCCTTGCAGGGGGTGCTGCCCCCAGATCGGCTGCGGCTGCTGATTGTGGACTTTCTCACCGATCGCAACATTCAAATCATTGACGAAACCTTCCGGGAAAAAGCCAGCGGCACCTATTGGGTGGTGGCTAACCTATTTGGTCTGCGCAACACCTTGGTACGGCTTCGCAGCTTTTGCCTAGACGAACGGGCAGCCAGCAATGAGCGGATTCGAGAGCTGATTATTGCTCTAGATGTGGAGCCCCGACTACAGGAGTGGCTGCAAAATTTCTCGCTGCAAAACCTGCCGGTGTCCACCGTGCGTCAGTTGCGCAACACCCTGCGCAGCACTGTGCGATCCTATGTGCAGGGTCGCGGCCCAGAACTGCTGGAAGGGTTGAGTGCGTCGATTAACTGGCAGCAGTTAGCCACCCAATTGTTGAATCGATTGCAGTCTTCAGAAGTGGTGACGAGCTCCCTGGGGGTGGTCAGCAAAGAACTGGCCCTAGTGCTAGAGCGCTATCTGGAACGGGATTTGGAAAATATCGTGGCCCAGGCGATTCCCATCCTCAACATTGACCAGGTGATTATCGAACGGGTTAACGCCACGGAACCCCGAGATTTAGAGCAGGCGATTCAGGGCATCGTCCGCAATGAGCTCCAGGCCATTGTTAACCTGGGCGGGCTGCTGGGCTTTACCATCGGCATTTTTCAGGCGGTGTTTTACTTGACCCGCTAAACGCCACTGCCATTGCCGCTCAGCCCACTCAGTGAAACACGGGATTTGATACCATCAGCAGGCAAACGCTGTGCAAGGAGGAGAAACCGGTGGCGAAGTACGTGATGTGGGGCAGCTACTGTGAGAATGTGCTGGAAAAACGGGCACCCTATCGCGACGCCCACTTGCAGGGACTGCAGGCCCAAAAGGATCGGGGTCTTTTGGTGGCGCTGGGGCCAACAACTGACGGCACAAAAGTCTTTGGCATCTATGAGGCTCCGGACGAGGCAGCAGTGCGCCAGGCGGTGGAAGGAGATCCCTATTGGCAGCACCAGATTTGGACGGAGTATCAGGTGTATGAGTGGAATCAGGTGTTTTGAGGGCAGTCCCTCGCCCTAGGCAGTTCGGCGTAAATTTCCATCCCGTTGGCCCTCACCCTTTTCTGGTATGCCCCTTGGGCTATAAGCCCTCTCCCAAAAGGGAGAGGGACTTTGAATCTGGCTCCCCTTCTCCCAAGTTGGGAGAAGGGGCTGGGGGATGAGGGTCTACAGGTGGCAAGACTTATGCCGCAGAGTACTAGGCAGTTCGGAAGCGCTGGCTGTTGCGGAGGTTGGTGCTTTCAAACTGCTGCACCCAATGGACAAAGGCCGGGCTGACATCGGTGGGTGCTTTGTCGGCCTGGATCAGCAGGGCAATGTAGTGATTGCGCTGGCGAATGACGACGGCGCTTTGGTGTTGGGCATGCACCATGATGTGGTTGAAGCCGTCGAGCTGTAGGGATGAGGTTAGGAGGGATTTTAAGCCCAGTGCCTGAAACACGGTTTGTACCCAGCTGATGCCAGGATTTTCTGGCGTGACAAAGTACTCCCTGGGCAACCCATTGAGGTCAAAAATGGCAACGCCCAGAACAGCGTTTTCTAAGGAATGGGCAACCTGGGGATCAGGCATGGAAAGAATGACCGGGTACTTGAGCGTGAGCGGGTGTTGCGGCTTCTTTACTACGTTTTCTAGTTTTACTTTCTTATTTCTACTTCTATTAGAGTGCCCTTAGGGGGGATATGAATAGGGGGATTCAGCGGAAATTCACGCCAGCCCAGGGCTGGGGCGAATGCTCGCTATGGTAGCGATAGACTAAAATCTTTGCTTTTAGATACGGGCCTCAGGGCGAGGATGGATTGTCTGGGGCGTCTGACTGGTCGCGGGATTTTTCGGATTTTTCTAGCAGTGCGATCGCATCGTCACACCAGGCCAGCCAAGCGGTTTCGGCCCGGATGCTGTGGCTGATGGCGAGATAGGCGAAGGACTGGGTGGCAGAATCGTCGTCCTGCAAATGGGCTTCTAGGCGGGCGCGGAATTGGTTGAGGCGTTCGGCGTGCTGCTGGCGATGCTGGTGCAGTTCAGCCAAGAGGATGGGCCGGGGAACGAGATGTCCGGCATAGAGCTTGACCAGCAGGTCATCTTTGAGGGGGCTGAGGCTAGCGGGTTGAGCGATCCAGGTTTTGAGCCAGTCGCGACCACTGGCGGTGATGTGATACAGCTTTTTGTTGGGGCGGGTGGCTTGCTCTACTTTTTCGGCGACGACGTGTCCATCGGTTTCTAGCCGGGACAGTTCGCGGTAGATCTGCTGATGGCTGGCTTCCCAAAAGCAGCCCACGGCACTGTCAAATTGTTTAGCCAGGTCATAGCCGCTACAAGAGGCGTCTAGCAGGGACGCCAAAATGGCGTGGGCAAGGGCCATAGGGAGAGGAGATCAAGGGGCTAGGGAGCAGGCAACTGTTAACGGGGAGATGCTGGGATTAGAGGCTGGAGTTAGATACTGGGCGGAGCGTAGATCCTTTACCCCGGCGGCGCTCCGTCCACTTTGGCGATCGCAGGGGATGGGCTCAGGCGGGGTTTGAGCAGGTAAGTGTTCATGTCTCCTTTGCCTTTGACTGCAATCGTGCCGCGAGGTTCGAGGGGGTAGTGGTGTCGTAGGGCACGAAACGTCGCTTCCGTTACCTGGATTTCGTTGGCGATGCCGCTAGACTCCATGCGGCTGGCAATGTTGACGGTATCGCCCCAGAGGTCATAGATAAACTTTTTAGTGCCAATCACCCCAGCCACAACGGGGCCAGTGTTGATGCCGATCCGCACCTGAAACGGCTGGTTGTAGCGATCGCAGAACTGAGCAACCGCCTGCTGCAAATCGAGGGCCATAGCCGCCACCGCCTGGGCATGGTCGGGCCGGGGTTCTGGCAGCCCACCCACCACCATGTAGGCATCGCCGATGGTTTTAATTTTCTCTAGGCCGTGATGCTCCGCCAATTGGTCAAAGGTGGAGAAAATTTCGTTCAGCAGGGCAACAATCTCCTCCGGGGGCAGATGGGCCGAAATTCGGGTGAACTCGACAATATCGGCAAACATCACCGTCACCTCAGCAAAGCTATCGGCAATGGTGGCAGAACTATGCTTCAGCCGTTCGGCAATGGGCTGGGGCAAGATATTCAGCAACAGCCGCTCCGAGCGCTCGACTTCTTCGCCCAGGGTGCGGCGGGCGGCTTCTCGCTGGGCCATAATCACCGCCAGCAGCAGGGCGGTAAAGGCAAACACGCAAATGTAAATCTGGAGGGACTGCATGGCCACCAGGGGATTGGCAGCCTGGGCAAAGAAGGGGCCGCTGTTGCGCACCACGCCAAAGGTGGCCAGGCCCGTGACCACGGCGGTGGCTAGGGCAGCTCCGGGTTGATTAAACTGCAATGTGCCCCAAATCAAGAAGGGAAAGGGCAGATACTCCAGGGGATAGGGGGCCATCCCCATGCGGGTGCGGGAGCAAAAGATAAACCAGCTTAGCCCCACCATCAGCCCCAGCCACAGGATGGCCCAAAGTTTGCGGCGATGCGATCGCAGCAGCTTCCGCCACTGCCGCCAGGTCAACACCACCGGTACCAGCACCAAAATGCCGGTGACATTGCCAATCCACCAGCGAAACCCCGCGTCAGGCAATTGATCCCAGGGCACCAGCCCCGCCCCGACGAAATAGCTCAGCCCCAGCCCCGCACTTAGGGCCGAGATAATCACGGTAGTTGCCGTCAGGCTGCCGATATCTTCGAGTCGCTCTAGCTGGGGCCGAAACCGCCAGCCGTGCAGCAACCGCACCCCCACCCAGGGCTGCAAACCGTTGTTAACCGCAGCCCAAACAATCGCCGTTGGCGTCAGCACCCCAGAGAGCCAGCCGCTCAGCAAAGAACCCAGCACAATACCCGGCCACAGCACTGTGCCCCCCTGGTACAGCACCAGCAGGGACAGTCCGGCAGGCAGCCACAGGGGAAACCCAACCTCATTGCTGATGGGGAGGTAAAAGATCGCTTTGACTAGCAGGTGATAGCCCAGGGCAGTCAGACCCAACCGAGACCAATAGCGCCAGTGACGGCGGCGCAGCAGTAGAGGAACAGGCGACATGGGTAGACCTGGGAAAAAAACGCAGTCAGCAAGGCGCAAATATCGCCCGGTACGGTCAAAAGCGTCTGGTTGGAATCAGTTACGAATCTCCTTCAAGACCGCCCCCCGGCTTTCAGGACAATCGCTGGCAGCAGAGATATCGGCAGAACAGGCCCCTAGCTGCCGGTGCCCAGCCCTCAACGTTAAGGAAAGCCACAGGGCGTTTCTCTACTTCCCCAAAAAAAGTATGGTTTGGAAAGGATACGCTCTCAAGTTTAAGCGGCAAATTGCCCCACGGCTTTAGTCAAACCACAGTTAGACCACAGTCCAGCCCACCTTAAGTCCAATCGTCCAATCAATATGTCACAACCGACGATCGAATCCATTCTGCAAGAAAAGCGCCTGTTCAACCCGCCAGCGGAGTTTAGTCAAGGGGCGCGGATCAAAAGCCTTGAAGACTACGAGGCGATCTACCAAAAAGCAGCGGCTGACCCCGAAGGCTTTTGGGCTGAGTTGGCGGAGCAAGAGCTGGACTGGTTTCAAAAGTGGGATCAGGTGCTGGACTGGCAGCCGCCCTTTGCCAAGTGGTTTGTCGGCGGCAAAATCAACATTTCCCACAACTGTCTAGACCGTCACCTCACCACCTGGCGACGTAACAAGGCGGCCCTGATTTGGGAAGGGGAACCCGGCGATTCCCGCACCCTCACCTATGCCCAACTGCACCGGGAAGTGTGCCAGATGGCTAACGTGATCAAAGACCTGGGGGTGACCAAAGGGGATCGCGTTGCCATCTACATGCCGATGATTCCGGAAGCTGCGATCGCAATGTTGGCCTGTGCCCGCATCGGCGCGCCCCACACCGTGGTGTTTGGCGGCTTTAGCTCCGAAGCTCTGAAAGATCGCTTGGTCGATGCCCAAGCCAAGCTGGTAATCACCGCCGATGGCGGCTTCCGCAAAGACAAAGTCGTGCCCCTGAAGCCAGCGGTGGATGCAGCCCTGGCGGATAACGCCGCCCCCAGCGTCGAGAACGTGCTGGTGGTGCAGCGCAGCAAAGAAAACGTCGCCATGACCCCCGGTCGCGACCACTGGTGGCACGACCTCCAGGCTGGGGCGTCCTATGACTGCCCCGCCGAGCCGATGGACAGCGAAGATATGCTGTTCATCCTCTACACCAGCGGCACCACCGGCAAGCCCAAAGGCGTGGTGCATACCACCGGGGGCTACAACCTCTACACCCACGTCACCACCCAGTGGGGCTTTGACCTGAAGGATACCGACGTGTTCTGGTGTACGGCTGATGTCGGCTGGATTACCGGCCACAGCTACATCGTCTACGGCCCCTTATCCAACGGCGCGACCAGCGTGATGTATGAAGGGGTGCCCCGGCCCTCGAACCCCGGCTGTTTTTGGGACGTGATTGAAAAGTACGGGGTCAACATCTTCTACACTGCCCCCACCGCCATTCGGGCTTTCCTCAAGGCTGGGGAGCATGTGCCGAATGCGCGGGATCTGTCGTCTCTGCGGCTGCTGGGCACGGTGGGCGAACCGATCAACCCGGAAGCCTGGATGTGGTATCACCTGGTGATCGGCGGCGGTCGCTGTCCGATTATTGACACCTGGTGGCAGACGGAAACTGGCGGCTTTATGATCACGCCCCTGCCTGGGGCGACGCCGACTAAGCCTGGATCGGCCACGCGACCGTTCCCCGGCATTTTGGCCGATGTGGTGGATCTAGAGGGCAATCCGGTGGCGGATAACGAGGGCGGTTATCTGGTGATTAAGCATCCCTGGCCCAGCATGATGCGCACGGTTTATGGCGATGATGATCGGTTCCGTCGCACCTATTGGGAGCATATTCCGCCCCAGGACGGCAAGTATGTTTACTTTGCCGGGGATGGAGCCCGTCGGGATGAGGACGGTTATTTCTGGGTGATGGGCCGGGTGGATGATGTGATCAGCGTGTCGGGGCACCGCCTGGGCACGATGGAAATTGAGTCGGCTTTGGTGTCTCACCCGGCGGTGGCTGAGGCGGCGGTAGTCGGTCGCAAGGATGAGTTGAAGGGGGAAGAGGTGTTTGCCTTTGTCACCCTGGAGGGCACATTTAGCCCCAGTGATCAGCTGAAGGCGGAGCTGAAGCAGCACGTGGTGCAGGAAATCGGTGCGATCGCACGACCTGGAGAAATCCGGTTTGCGGACGGTCTACCCAAGACCCGGTCTGGCAAAATCATCCGCCGCTTTTTGCGCAATCTGGCCAGCGGGGAAGCGCTCTCGGGGGATGCCTCGACGATGGAAGACCAAAGCGTGCTGGAAAAACTCCGGGAGGGGGATTAGTGCTGCTGGGCGTAAATTTCTACGCTGTTGGCCCTCACCCTAAATCCCTCTCCCAGGGCGGGAGAGGGACTTTGAGTCCGGCTCCCCTTCTCCCAACTTGGGAGAAGGGGTTGGGGGATGAGGGTCAGACAGGCAAAAGGGAGAGGGCCCCAGGGCTGCGGCCCTGGCCTAGGGATGGCGCTAGCTGAGGGGCACTTGTTTGGTGAGGATCACCATGTGCTCGTCTTCTCGACCGGTGGGCAGGGGTTTGCTCCAGTCGTTGGGCTCGGCATAGCCGCGCTTGTGCAGGTTGGCGATGGTGAGTCGCAGCACGGGCCGGTCGGCTAGGACGAGGTGGCGG
>PXDR01000641.1 GCA_003566335.1 Cyanobacteria bacterium T3Sed10_344R1 | reverse complement strand
CTGGGTGGGGTGGCTCAGCAGGCAGGCATCTACCGGGGGCACTAGGGGCGCGCCCTGGCCCCCCAGGGCAATGTCAGCAGCGCGAAAGTTACTGACTACAGCGGTATGGCTTAGACGGGCGATCGCAGCCCCTCGGCCCAACTGCAAGCTGTACCCCAGAGTGGTTCCTGCCGGACGGTGGAAAACAGTCTGGCCATGGGAACCAATCAGTTCTGCTTGGGGCTGATCTTGCTGAATTGCGATCGCAGCCTGGGCAAACGCCGCTGCGATCGCATCATCCAAATCCGCCAACGCCGCCATCGTCAACGGTTCCCCACTACAGACCGCCAAAATCTGACGTTGCAGGGCCGGGGCATAGGCATAGGTGTGAGCCGCCAACAGCGACACGGACAAGTCATAGCCCTCGCCCTGAATCTCCACTAACGCCGCATCAATCCCATCCACCGAAGTGCCGCTGATCAGTCCAACTACCCGCATTTACCCCCTCACCGTCAAAACCTGTCGCCCAGCCCAGAGACCGACTCTAGACCCAGGCCACCCCGACCTAGTGCATCGTCAAGCGATCAATCCCCTTATTGTCCCCGATGACCACCATCCCCCCTCCCTCCCGCAGCCGCATCACCGGGCTGGGGTTAATTTCAAACGACTCCGGGTTGTCTTCCTGACTAATCGCCATCAGGGTCAACCCATACTTACGCCGCAAGTCCAGCTCCATAATTGTCTTTTGGTCAAACGCTGGCGGCACAATCACTTCCACAATGCTGTGGTCAGGATCAAGCTCAAACCGATCCAAAATGCCGGGTCGAGTCAAAGAACGAGCCAGCTCACAGCCCATTTCATGTTCTGGATACACCACATGATCGGCTCCGACCCGCTGCAGCAGCTTGCCGTGGATCTCCGAAGACGCCTTCGCCACCACATAAGTCACCCCGGCCTCTTTGACGTTGAGCGTGGTGATAATACTTTCCTGAATGTAGTTACCAATCGCCACAATCACCGTATCAAAATCAAAAATCCCAGCCTCCTTCAGGGCCGCTGGCTGGGTGGAGTCCAGTTGAATCGTGTGGGTGGCAATGTGATCGGTCATCGCCTGGGCCACCCGGCCCTCATCTTGATCTAGCCCCAACACCTCATAGCCCAGGGAATTTAAGGTCGTGCAGACCGCCCGACCAAAGCGCCCCAAACCAATCACAGCGAACTGGCGATTTGGCCCCCGCAGGGTGCGAAAAAAACTAAGAGAAGACAAGTTCACAAACTACTCCCGCAAACCAGTGGGATAAAAGGGCATATTGCAGAGTTCCTTCAGCACTCTAGCGCCAATTTTTGCCTTATTCTGCTTTTCCCTAAGCAAGCCTTGCCAGAGCAGGCTATCGGCTCCCTAAGACACCTGCCGCGAACTGCCCAACCTTGTCCCTAACTTCAACTCTCCAGGGGATAAGTCTAAAGATTCACTGAAGTTCACTCCAAAGAATCTTGCCCCGCCCAGAGACTCGGTAGGGTAAGCAGGAACGCGGGCATCCTAGGGTCAGCTTCGGGTTAGATCCTCGATCAATCGTCCCTGCCCCCGCAACTTGCAGTCGCTTAACCCGGTCGATTAATCCAGCGTGCTTGGTCTGGATTTGGTCTGGATTTGATCTAAACCAGATGGCGACCTGCGATCGCCCGAGCTTGCGGGTTAGCGCACCCTCGTTACCCGAAACGCATTTTTTAACGCTTTAGTGATTAACGCTCTAGTGAATTTGGGTCAACGTCAAAACATCGCCCCACCTCCCTGCATTCCTCAGCTATGCGTATTCTGATTTATTCCTACAACTACCATCCTGAGCCCATCGGCATTGCCCCGCTAATGACCGAACTGGCAGAAGGGCTGGTGACCCGAGGGCATCAAGTGCGGGTGGTCACCGCCATGCCCAACTATCCAGAGCGCCAGATTTATCCCGACTATCGGGGCAAGCTTTACCTCAAAGAAACCCGTAACGGCGTTGATATTCAGCGTTGCTACGTGGCGATTCGTCCCAATCCTGGTCTCGTGACCCGGGTGATGTTAGACGGCAGCTTTGTCGCCCTCAGCTTTTTGCAGGCTCTGCGGGGGTGGCGACCCGACATCATCCTCTCCACCAGTCCCTCCCTCCCCGCCTGCGTGCCGGTCGCCCTACTCCGCACCCTGTACGGCTGTCCAACCGTGCTGAACCTGCAAGATATTTTGCCAGAAGCCGCCGTGCAGACGGGGTTAATCAGCAACAAGCTGGCGATCCGCGTCTTTGAAACCCTAGAAAAATTTGCCTATCGCAGCGCCAGCCACATTAGCGTCATCGCCGATGGCTTCACCGAGAACCTCCTGGGCAAAGGGGTAGCCGCAGACAAAATCACCTGTATTTCTAACTGGGTAGACGTCAATTTTATTCAACCCCTATCCAAGCAAGACAACAGCTTCCGTCGAGCCCACCAGCTCGAAGACAAGTTTGTCGTGCTCTACTCCGGCAACATTGCCCGCACCCAAGGCATCAGCACGATCATTCGAGCGGCTAGCCTGCTTAAGCACATCCCAGAGATGGCCTTTGTGATTGTGGGAGAAGCCAGTCAACTGGCCGATCTCGAAAATCTTAATCAAGAGCTGGAGCTGACCAATGTGCTGCTGTTGCCCTTTGCCCCCCGCGAAAAACTGCCCGAGATGCTGGCAGCCGCCGACGTCGGCCTGATTATGCAAAAGCGCAATGTGGTCGGGTTTAATATGCCCTCTAAAACCCAGGTGCTGCTGGCTAGCGGTCGGGCAATCGTCGCCTCAGTCCCCGCCCACGGCACCGCTGCCCAAGCCGTGCGCAAGAGCGGTGGCGGCCTAGTGGTCGAGCCCGAAAATCCCACCGCCTTGGCCACCGTCTTAAAAGAGCTATATCAGGATCCGCAGAAAGTAGCCGCCCTAGGACACCAGGGACGTACCCATGCCCTAGAAACCTACTCGTTCGAGCAGGCTCTCAACCGCTATGAAAGACTCTTCCAACAGCTAGCCCCCTCAAAGGGTGAACTCAATCCCTCCGCCGTGAAGCCCAGTTCCTAGGCGAAGACCAGTTGGCCTTCTGCAAGGCGACCGATCTGGCTCCTCAGCAAGGAGCAACCGCGCTAGGCTGGGAATACCCCTAGCCCAGAGCAGGAAAAGTACAGAGCAGGACAACCGGCATGGAAACTACGCATGCGATCGCAGCTCAACCCCTGCTGCGAATTGGCGCTTTAAAGGATCGCAGCCAGGTGCCGATCAAAACCATTCGCTACTACGAAGAAATAGGGCTGATTCAGGCAGAAAAACGCACCAGCGGCGGATTCCGGCTATTCTCCCCCGGAACCCTGGGGCGACTGGGCTTCATTAAGCGCGCCCAAAATCTTGGGTTAAGCCTGCAAGAAATTGGCGAAATCCTCACAATTCACGACCAAGGCCAACTGCCCTGTGAGGCAGTTCGAGACAAATTCCAGGCCAAGCTCGCAGAAATTGACCAGCGGATTGCCCAACTGCAAGTGCTGAAGCAAGAACTGCAAAGTTTAATGGCCCAACCCCTACCTGCCACAGCAGACTACGCAGAAGACACCATTTGCCCCATCATTGAACATCCTCAACTGCCTTGCCTGTAAGGGACTCTAATGGCCCAGGCAATGAACTCAGGAGACCAAAAATCGCCTTCTAAAGTATTTAGCAGTATTTAGCAATTTCTCATGAAAGCCTCAGGTAAGTTCGCTAAGCTCTGATTTGCCCGTCCAACGCACTGCGACTGATTCTAAAGCTTGAGTTATGGCGAAATCATCCCGTCGGAAACGACAAAAGAGCTGGCAAGCTAAGTTGCTGGCCAACAGTTGGCTAATTATCCCTATTGGCGTCGTTGCCCTAGTTGTAGGACTGGGCTTAACCCAGGGTCGCCAGGAACGCCAAGGTTTAGTCGATATTTTTGTAGCCGACACCTTGGGAGGGCCAATCGCCCCCCGGCCTGACACCGATGATCTACCTGGGGAAGTCATGCCCGACGAAGGAGCAGCTCATGTTCCCGAAGGACAGCCCGTCGTCTACAACACCAACCCACCCACCTCGGGCAACCACTGGTCTAGCACGGCGGCTTGGGGAATCTACAATGAACCGCCCCCAGACGAACAACTGGTGCATAACCTGGAGCACGGCGGCATTATCGTTAGCTATCACCCCGAGCAGGTAGACGACGACACCCTCAACCAACTGCGTCGCCAGGTACGGCGGTTAAGCCGCCGCAACCCTCGGATTATCCTCACCCCTCGGGACAGCCTATCGGTGCCCATTGCCCTAACGGCCTGGGGATTTCTGAAAGAATTGGACAGCTACGATCCCGACCGGATCGACAACTTCTACGACGTTCACATCGCCCAAGGGCCAGAATGCCAGGAAGGTCGTTGCCCCCCCTAGGGCTAGCTCAACCAGGAGTTAGACACCCCTAGCTCAGCCTAAAGCCCTATTTTTTCGCTTCCAGATAAAAACCTCGTTCTGGTAGTCTTTCGGCTGAATCCACTGATTTACAAGCTGTCCAGCGATTGTGGACTAGGTCAGGAATTGACTATCTGCGGGTAATTTCTAGGCTGGGTACCCCCCAGGGGCATTGAATTTACGGAGAACCTAAGTCAAGAATGAGGCCAGACAGGCTAAAACTTTTCAGGTTCTCTGTGAGTTCGAGAAATATGGGTCAGAAATTGAATGCTCGGTTGTGGGCAATGCTGCTGCTAGTCGCTAGCGGTGGTTTCTTGGTGGGGTGCGGTGCCGAAACTCCCGAAGCGGAAGCACCAGATACAGCGATTGAAGAACCAACCGCAGAGACAGCTACAGATGGCGAAGAAGAAGGCATTTTAGAAATTCGAGCCAGCGGTGAAGACCGGGCTGTAGAAGGCTTCACCAGCAAAGACGGCTGGGAACTGAGCTTTGATCACATCTACGTCACCTTTGATGAAGTGACCGCGTTCCAGAGTGATCCCCCCTTTGACGCCCAAGCTGATGACAGCATCCAGGCTGTGCAAGAAGTGCGGCTGCCAGAACTGACGACCGTCGATTTAACCGCTGATCCTGACGATGAAGACAGCGTGTTGATTGATGAAGTCGCCGCTCCGGCTGGGCGCTACAACGCCTTGAGTTGGAAGATGGCTCAAGCCACGGACGGCCCTGCTGAAGGCTACTCCATGGTGTTCCAGGGGACAGCCACCCGGGATGGAGAAACCATCGACTTCACCCTGAAAATGTCCCCTGAGTTCACCTACACCTGTGGGGACTTCATTGGGGATGAGCGCAAAGGCATCTTAGAAGCCGATAGTATGGCTGACTTGCAGGCCACCTTCCACCTCGACCACCTGTTTGGAGATGCAGGTAAAGCCGATGATGATTCCACTAATTTGATGGCCCTCGGGTTTGATCCCTTGGCCAACTTAGCCGAAGACGGTGTGGTTGATGTCAGCACCGACGAACTTGAAGAGCTGCTGAGTGAAGAGGAATACGCCATGCTGACAGACATGGTTATTCCTGAACTTGGTCACGTTGGTGAAGGTCATTGTCAAGTCAGTGAGTTGAGCTAATTGAGTTGAGCTAGTTGAAAGTAAACGAGTTGAGCACATGAAGTTACCCCCCCTTGCCCTGCTGACATTAGCTGGGGTCGGGGGGCTGCCCACGGCAGCCCTCGGCCACGGGGTCATCTTAGAAAGACAGGCCACTGAGGCAATTGAAGTCACGGCCCAATACGATACAGGCGAGCCTCTCACGGAGGCCCAAGTGCTAGTTTTTTCGCCAGAAGATCCCCAAAATCCTTGGTCTCAAGGACGTACGGATGATCAAGGCCGATTTTGGTTTCGGCCTGATCAAGATTTGGTGGGGACTTGGGAAGTGATTGTCCGTCAGGCGGGCCACGGTGGCTTAGTCACGGTAGAGGTGGAAGAGACAGGGGCTGCAACAGCCGAAAATCCGGCGGCTGAGGGGGATGATTCTGGGTCATCCATGCAGTCCGCCTCAGTCAATGGGGTGAATGACGTGGCAAACTTGTCTCCCTTGCACCGAGTGGTTCTAATGGGCACGACAATTTGGGGCTTCATTGGTACGGCCCTATTTTTTTGGCGGAGGAAGGACTAGGTGCACATCCCTGACGGGCTGGTGTCAGCCCAGGCCAGCATCGTTGGCTATGGACTCACGGGGCTGGTGACCTGGGCTACGCTGCGTCGGATTCGGCGGCAGCAGAAAGATCCCACGGCCCAAATTCCCAAGGCTTCGCTGATGACGGCGACGTTTTTTGTGGCGTCTTCGCTCAGTATTCCAATTGGCCCTGCTAGCGTTCACTTTGTCTTGAACGGCATGGTGGGCACGGTGCTGGGGGCTTATGCGTTTTCTGCCATTTTGGTGGGGCTGGTGTTCCAAGCCGTGATTATTGGTCACGGTGGGCTGACGACATTGGGGCTAAATGCTTTGATTATGGGCGTTCCTGCTTTGTTAGCTCGACCGCTATTTTTGCTCTATCGTCGGGTGGAGCAACCGTTGGGGCTACGGCGGGCAATGGGGCTGTTTGCTTTTTTGGCGGGGGGGCTGACGTTTGGTCTAGCCACGCTGCTGTTCTTTGGGATTGTGCTGCTGACTCTGGACGCTCGGTTCGATGCGGCGACGGAGCGGCAGGCGTTGTTCACCTTGGTCTTAGCCCACGGGCCGCTGATGTTGATTGAAGGGGGCTTTACCACGTTGCTAGTGCTGTTTTTACAGCGGGTCAAGCCTGCGTTATTAGAGGACTGTTTGTAGCCTATGGGGCTTCAGGTAGCTTTAGATGAG
>PXDR01000538.1 GCA_003566335.1 Cyanobacteria bacterium T3Sed10_344R1 | reverse complement strand
GTGAGAGCCACAAGTTGGACAGGTCATCTCGATTTTCATGAGTCTTACCCTGAGAATCTAGGACTGTGAGGCGGAAGCCTTATTTTTCTTTATCCTTTACGTTAATGGACTACCGGTCATGGCTAAGCGCCAGAAAAGGGCGTTGCTGCTTATTCCTCAATATAGGCGAGGTTTCCTGGCCCCGTTTGCCGTGCCTGCGCTCAGGATAAGCTCTGGCAGTAGCTGGCGAGTTAGGGAAGATTCGCCGCGATGTGCGATCGCAGCAGGTCATGGAAGAAGCGAAACTCGCCCCCCGTTTGTCGGAGTAACTGCAGGTCAGCCCCATGACGCAAAAAGCGGGCATAGTTCCAGGGAATTACCCCCCTGCGCCACAGCACCCAACGCAGGGCAAGGTGCTGAATACAGGCCAATCCGCCCCCAATCAGCGTGCAGAGACTTAGGGTTAATGCGATCGCAGCGCCAATAATCGCGTTAACCCAACCTGCCTCAACGCCAATCAGGGGCAAGAGCCAACCCAGGCTGACATAGAGTAATGCGGCAATACCCAGGCCCAAAACAGCGCTGAACAAAGCATTCTGGGCCGAAACCCAAATCCCCTGATTGGGCCGATTGCGCGTTGTAATGTCTGTCTTCGCCGCAACCACCAGCCCGATAACCAGCCCCACCACCAGCCCGACCATTGGCCCGATGATCGGCGCGAGCAACAGCTGGAAAATCCAGATGACCATCAGCCCCAGCGTTAGCCCGAAAATCGGCCCCGCCAGTAGCCCCGCCAGCCCCAAAACTAGCAAGAGAATCAGCCCTAAAATTAGCCCTAAAGTGATCCCGATAAACCGCCCGATTGCCAGCCCGACAACTGGCCCCCGCTGAATTTCTCGATACAAGATGTGCATCGGGAAGTCTGAAAAAGAAAACCGGAGTCTCTCAACCGGGCGAATTCGAGCCAGCCCGAACAGCGGCCCAAAAATCCGCCCGAACAGCGGCCCGTAAATCAAGCCAAAAATCAGTCCTGCTAGCAGCCCGACGATCAGCCCCACCGCCTGCCCAACAATCCAGCCAAAAACCATCCCCGTCAACAACCCGACTACCCCCCCCGCCATCAGCCCGACCATCCGTCGATAGGCCCGCTGATGCCGCTGATTCCTGAGCCAAGTCGGCTGTATTCCCTCAATCAGCAACACCGTTTGATGTTGGGCTCTCATCTGCCGCGCCAGCCAGCCTAGGTAGTTCAACGTCTGCTCCCGGCTGTAGGGCAACTGGCCCCGCTCCTGCTCATAGCCGTCAAACCGGGCCTGGACATACGCCGTAAATAGCTCCGCCTGGGTTTGGGCCGGGCGATGGGCCAAGGCCACTGGCATCAGCGCCAACATCAGCGGCTTTGTCGCAAGCTGCCTAAGTTCCGGCGACGCCTGAATTTTGGCCCACAAATCTGGACAGACCATCTCAGCCAGATAGGCTTGAATTTGGGCGGCTAATAAAGGCCGTAACTCCACTGTCCGGTTTAACTTCGTCAGCTTTGCTCCGGGCAAGTCCAGTTCCGGGCTGTACCCGCAGACTATCCCCTGCCGGTCTGGCTCATCCTCGGGCCAAAGCTGATTGAGCTGAGCAAAACAGCTCTGTTGGCGCATCGGCTCCAACTCATCCAAACCATCCAGCACCGGCAAAATCTGATGGGTCGCCATCAATTCCCGGCTCTGCTGGCGGGACAGGCTGTAGTCCACCCAGAGCCGATCCCCGAGCCATTGTCCCAGGGCCTGCCGCTCATCCGTCCAGCTCGACAGCTCAACCATTAGCGGCACCGGAGCCTGCTCATCCGTTGCCGCCACGGTCAGCAAATCCCGAACCAACTCCAGCAGCGCTGTGGTTCTGCCCGACCCTGGCTCTCCCATAATCAACAGCCGCCCGGCCATATCCCCCTGGCGAAAGACCTCAATCAACCGCTGCCCTGGTGCTAGCGCAATGGCGTCGTGGTGCGATTGCCGCAACCAGCGCCTAGGGGTCAGGCTGTTGAGCGTGGTGCCCCCACTCAGCAGTTTGCCTTGCCAACTCGCTGACCCACTGAAGGCACTCCGTTTATCGCGGGTCAGCACATCCGCCAGCCGTTTTTCTGTCTTGATTTTGCTGGCTCGCAGCAACTTATCTCGAATTGTCGGCCCTTCCAGCATCGTCACGACATTCTAGGGATAAGGGGAAATTAGGCAGAGTAATCGGGTGTAATGGATAGAAAACCCGCTGAACTTAGCCCAATTTAACCGCAGACTCTGCAATCTAGGCATGTCGTTAAATTAAGGCTGGGGGCAAGGGGGCGTTGTTGCGATTGGGCTGGGTTTAGATGGTGACGCTACAGTCGATAAATCAGGTTGAGGTCAAGCCGGGGGCCGTCTTGGCGATCGCCGGGTTCTGTTAGCTCAATTAACGGAAACCCAAGGTCTAGGCGCACATCAAAGTTGGGCAGCGGGCTAAACAAGGCACCGATGCCGGTGCTGAGTAGGGCGTTGTTTTGGGTAGGCTGGCTGTTGGCATCCTGGAACCAAACCCAGCCTGCATCGACAAACGGGGCCAGTTGCAGGGCAGGGTTGCCGCCTTCATCTCGCAACACGGTAATTCGGTCTTCGATGGACAGGCGCAGGCCGCTGTCCCCAGAGCGGGCGTTTTGTGGATAGCCTCGCACCGATTGACCGCCGCCGAGGGTAAACCGTTCTGATCCGAGCAATGGTTCGCTGGCGAACTGCAATGCGCCTTGCACCGTCAGCAGGTGGTCATCCCCCAGTCGCTGCACCCGCTGTACTTGACCTAGCCAACTGAGGAACTGGCCATCGGGCTGAGGGTCAGGGCGGATAGTGGCATTGAGTAAGCCGGTGCCGAGGCTAAATTGCGATCGCACCACCCAAGCCCCCTGGGGGTCGCGCCGGAGATAGTCTTGACCGAACTGAAAAACGCTAGTGCGGCTAGAATCCGCAATGAAATTAGAAATCAGGGTTTCGCCCACCCGATGATGAAACCCTACCGATAGGGCAAATTCTTCTTGCAGGCTGCGGCTAATCGGCTGGCGATAGCTGACTTCATACACCCGCGCATCCCCGGTTACTCCCAGGGCCGTAAACGGTAGCCCCGGATCGGTCAGCTCAAAAAAGTTGGGCGCATAGCGCAGTTGCAACGTGCCATCTTGAGGATTCAGCGGTCGGCGATAGGTCAGGTCATAAATCGAGGAGCCGCCCGTGGTGGTGCGATAGGCGGTGGCGCTGAGTTCATCCCCTACCCCGGTGGGGTTGCGGTAGCGGAGCTGAGACCCCAGTCGAATCTGGCCCACACTGGGGGGTGAGTAGGTATCTAGGCGCAAATCCGCCACAAAGGCCGGGGCTTCTTCGACCCGCACCACCAAAACGCTTTCCCCAACCCCTTCCCCAGCCCGCAGACTGGCCTCTAAATTGTCAAACAGCGGATCGGCCCGCAGTCGCCGCAGTTGATTTTCGAGCGCATCCTGGCGTAGTGGGGGTTGGGTGGCAATAGTGATGCGATCGCGCACATAAGCTTGCAGCCGATCTGTCCCTTCCACTTGGATCTCAGCTAACCGCCCCTCCACCACCTGAATTTGTACCCGACCCTCCTCAATCGTCTGATCGGGCAACACTGCCCGAGACGTGAGATAGCCTGCCTCTAAATAAAGCTGGGTAATCTCGTCAGCAGCGGTCTGTAGCTCCGCCAAACTGATCGGACGGTTCAGATAGGGGGCCAAAATGGGCTCAAAGTCAGCCGGGGCAAACACCGTGCTGCCCAGCACTTGAATGTCGCTGAGGGTAACCGTCTCCCCGGTTGGCTCCACCGGTTGCTCCGGCTGCTCCGGTTCTGGCAGCTGGTCTGATGGCGGCAAAACCGGGGGCTCAGTTTCTAGCGGTTGAAGCGAATCCTCATCGGGTGGCGGTAGCGGCTGCAGCCCCTCAACCTGTGCCCAGCTTGGCAGCGTCGTCCCCATCCCTAGGATCAAACCGACCACTATCCCCCAGCCGCTCTGCCGTGATGCCATCTGTACCCCTTTGAATCACGTGATTATCTTTGCCAAGAACTAAACAGACAATAGGGCAAGATCCAGGCAGCACCTTGTCAATTTTTGCCTCAACCTGAGCAAAGATACTGGTGATTTCACGGAAATTTATGATTTAAGACCTTTCTTGGCCCAAGATTGTAACCCCCAGCAGAACTACAGTCTGAGCACAGCTATACCCAATCAGACTTTATCGCCAACAGCCGACAACCAATACCCCTCCTCGAATTTTGGTGAAATCGACTATAATTCAGATCAACCAGATTTCCCCAGAGTCCTAAACGCCCCAAAACCCTGTGTTTACCACCCTTCCCTCCACTACTAGTACCCCTGATTTGCCGCTGGATCTCTTCGATGCGATCGCAGATCTAAAACAGCGCCTCAACGCGGTGGTTTTGGCCCACTACTACCAAGACCCCGACATTCAGGACGTGGCGGACTACATTGGCGATTCCTTGGGCCTCTCTCAGCAAGCCGCCCAGACGGATGCTGATGTGATCGTGTTTGCCGGGGTGCACTTCATGGCAGAAACCGCCAAAATCCTCAACCCCCACAAGCAGGTGCTGCTGCCCGACCTCGACGCAGGCTGCTCCTTGGCCGATAGCTGCCCCCCGGCAGAATTTGCCCAGTTCAAAGCCGAACACCCCGATCACGTCGTGGTGTCCTACATCAACTGCACCGCCGACATTAAGGCGATGAGCGACATCATCTGCACCAGCTCCAATGCCGTCAAGCTGGTCAACCAAATCCCGGCAGATCAGCCGATTATCTTTGCCCCAGACCGCAACCTGGGCCGCTACGTCATGGCCCAAACCGGACGCGACCTAGTGCTCTGGCAAGGGAGCTGCATCGTCCACGAAACGTTCTCTGAAAAGAAAATTATCCAGCTTCAAACTACCCACCCCGAGGCGGTGGTGATTGCCCACCCGGAATGCGAACCCGCCGTACTGCACCAGGCCGAGTTCATCGGCTCTACCACGGCGCTGCTGAACTATGTGCAGTCCTGCGATCGCACCCAATTCATCGTCGTCACCGAACCCGGCATCATCCACCAAATGGAAAAACAGATGCCCCACAAGCAGTTCATCCCGGCCCCGCCCATCGCCAACTGCGCCTGCAACGAATGCCCCCACATGCGGCTGAATACCCTAGAAAAGCTCTACCTAGCGATGCGAGATCGCACCCCAGAAGTAATCGTCCCAGAAGCCACGCGGCAAGCTGCGCTGAAGCCAATTCAGCGAATGTTGGCGATGAGTTAGTGCCCCCTCACCGCCGCTGCAAATACTCCTGTAGCTGATTCGCTAACACGTCGATGATCGATAGCTTTGAGTCGGGCTGGGCGTCTGTTTCTGACTTCACCCGAGCGACCACGTCTGGGGGGAGATCTAAAAGCTCAACTAGTCGTTCGTAGGTGATGGACTCGTCGTCATTGATGGCGTCTTCGTCGGGGCTGCGGCGGTTGGCGCTGATGACTTCGTAGCCCAGGCGCAGCACCAGCTCTTTGTCGGCTTGGCTGGTGAGTTTGGGGGTGAGTTCTTCGAGGGGAAGATTCTGAATTAAATATGACTCTAGGTCTTGGCGCAGTTGGGCTTGCTGGGCTTCTGTGGCGGCAAACAAATGGCTGAAGCGATCTAAAATTAGCTCCGCTTCTTCTTTGGCCAAGGTGCCATCACACCAGGCTAGGGCAGCCACAATCCGCAGCAAGTTAAGCTGGCGGGGCGAAATGGGTGGCGGGGGTGGGGGTTGAACGGCCATAGCTGAATCTCAACGCGGTTGCCTTCACGCTACCATCGACTGCCTGTTTCAGCCCCGAGATTAGCGATTCTGTGACGCCCTAGATACATTCGTTAACGAAGGTACAAGCCCCGGTAACCGAGGCCAGTTTAATTTAAGGCTGAGCTAAATCAAGGCCAATCTAGGTCAGGTCTTTCAGGGCGGCCCCGAGCCAGCCCTGGAATCGTCGAGACTGCTGGGCGCTGGGTCGGCTGATGGGCTGGAGCTGATAGCGGCTGGGGCGGGGCGCTGCCAAGCTAAGGCGATAATGCCGCAGTTTGTCTTGGTGGAAGGCGCTGACGCTGATCACGTCGCCGGGGCTGTAGTCCCGCAGGCGATCGGCCAGGGTTTCGGCAGTGACGCGATAGTCTGCGATCGCAACCAGTTCATCCCCCGCATCTAGACCTGCCTGCTGGGCCGGTGAGCCAGTTTCGACCCACTTAATCACCGCCTTGCCCTTGTCAGACTTGAGGCTGCCGCCCCAAAACGGACTCGCTCCATCTTCAACCACGGGCGCGAGGCAAAGGCCAAAGGGCGCTAAGTAATCGTCAAAGGGTAAATCAACCGTCCCGTCTAGATAGTTGGCGTAGAACTCAGCCAAGTCTCGACCGGCTACCCCTGCCAACACCTGCTGTAGCTGGGCTGGGGTATAGCCCACCTCATCCTGGCCAAACTGCTGCCACAACTGTTGCAGTACGTCGTCCATTGAGCGCCGATTGTCGCTGCGATCGCGAATCATCAGATCCAGCAACAGGGTGACCATTTCCCCCTTGAGGTAATAGGAAATTTGGGAATTGGGGCTATTGGCATCCGGGCGATAGAGCTTAATCCAGGCGTCGAAGCTCGACTCCCGCAGGGGCTGCACCCAGCGACCGGGTAGGCTGAGATAGCGGCTGATTTCCTTACTCAGCTCTTTGAGATAGTCCTTGGCGTCATATAGCCCGGCCCGAAACGGAATCAACAGGTCGTAATAGCTGGTCACCCCTTCGCAAAACCACAGGGACGGGGTGTAGTTTTCCC
>PXDR01000338.1 GCA_003566335.1 Cyanobacteria bacterium T3Sed10_344R1 | reverse complement strand
TCTCGGCTGAAGGTGACCAGACAACGGTGCCAACTTCCCCCCAGCAGCGATCGCACCTCAGGCACCAAAGACTCCACAGCTGCTCTTAAGGCAGCGGCACTGGCCTCAGCATCTACCGGGGGTTCCAGGCTGGTGTGGGCGCGGCTGATTTGACCCAAGCGAAGGCTGCGATCGCAAAACTGAATCACCCCCACATCTAGGACGGGTTCCGCCAACTCGTGACCGGGTTCTGCCCACTGGGCATGATTTTCCGGCGCGCTGGCCGCCTCCTCTAGGTCATAGCGGGTGATGGTGGCTGACATCAGCAGGGTGCGCAGGGTAAATGGGGCTGGGGGTAAATCCACAATTTCTGCCTGGGTGTGGAATACCGGCACCGAAAGCCCGGCCTGCTGCACCAGGATACGGCTGTAGCCACCGGCTGCCACTGCCACCTGTTCGGCCTCAAAAACTTGGCTGGGCGTCTTGACCCCAACCACCCGATCCTTCACCTGATTTAGGCCAGACACCGGCTGAATGTCCAACGTACCCCCCAACCTCAGAAACGCTTGGTTGTAGGCGGCAACCAGCGCCAAAGGCTGCACCTGACCGTGGGGTGTCACCAGCGCTCCGGCCAGGGTGTCAATCGCCAATGCAGGCTCTAAGTCTGCCGCTTCCTGGGCTGTAATTAGCTGGGGCGGCAGGGCAAATTTCTGCTGAGCTGCTTGGTGCGCCGCCGGATCTTGCCCTTGGGGGATCAACAGCAGGGCCGTCATCTCTCGAAACTGGGTGTCGGCTCCGAGAATGTCGGGTAACTGGCGCTGGCGCTCAATTCCGGCCTGGCACAGCTCACGGGTCAGGGGCGTCGTCCCAGCCCAATAGGGAATACCGCCATAGCTAAAGCGGGTGGCGCTGGGGGCGTCTGTCGCCTGCTCTAGCAGCAGCACCCGCAGACCCAGGGCCGCGAGTTCATAGCTCAGGGCGGCTCCGGCCAAGCCGTTGCCCACCACAATCCAATCGTAAGTTGTCATTCTGGGTGAATTTGACTGAGGATAACCCGCAGGCGGTCGTAATCATCTTTCAGCACTAGGCTAAGGCTGCGACCGGCCCGCACCAGCCAGTCTCGATCGGCCTGGCGCAACTGATAGCCTTGGCGAATCGCTGCCGCCACCAGTCCCTCGGTTGGAGCGCCGGGCACTTGCAGCAGAGTTCGCAAAAAATCCAGGCTCTCGGTAAAGGTCACCACTTCTTCGGTGCTACAGCGATACACCGCCTGGTGAACTTGGGGCGGACGGGGCGGCAAGTGCTGATAAATGGTCGAGCCGAGCTGGGAACGTCCACTGCGCTGCATCAGCGGCTGATAGCCCACAATCGCCGCCCGAAACTCTGTCTTCAGCATGGCAAAGATCTGGGGCTGCTGCTGCCGCAGTTCCTCTAGAGAAAGCCCTAAAGCCCTTGCCCGATGGACAGAATCGACCGGAGTGGTGGTGGCATAGTAAACCACGCCATAAATTTGGTTGGCCGCTTCCTCGTCAAAGGACTTGACCCAACTGCCAAAGGGCGGCATCGCCGGAAAGCTCAAGTCTTCGGGATCAAGGCATTGGGCCAAGAACTCCGTGGTCACCGTTTCCACTACCTCGGCGATGTGGTCGGGAGGGCGGGCCTGGTTAAACAAGGGCAGCGGCAGCCGCATGGCTTACTTCTTGCCTCGTCCAGCGGTGGCGTCAACTAGGGCAATTTCTGAGAGGTTAAAGGTAACCAACTTATCCCAGTTGCCCCCTTCAAACAGCACGGCAACTTTGCCCCCATCCAGGCGCTGAACCTGGCCCTGAAAGCCGTAGTACGTATCGTCGGGATTGGTGACGCGAATGGCAGATCCAGGCAAAATCATCATGATGTTTAGAGGGGCGGTTAGGAGTAAGACGGTCTAGGTCTTTTTTAGCTTACCGAGATCTTGAACATAGCGAACAGCGGCCTCAGCCTGTCAGGCGGTGAACTTGAGTCGATGGCGGTAGTTGGCCACGGCTTCGACTAAGCCAATCGACAAGAAGTTCGTCAACAGGGCCGATCGACCATAGCTGAGCCAGGGCAGGGGAATGCCGGTTACCGGGGCCAGACCAATGGTCATGCCCACATTGACGATGACCTGAAACACCAGCATACAGAGCACGCCCACCGCCAGCAGGGAGCCGAAGTTGTCTTTAGAGTTTTGGGCAATCAACAGCAGCCGCAGGCAGATTAGCCAAAACGCGATGATCAGCAACATGCCGCCCACAAAGCCAAATTCCTCGCCCACCGCCGAGAAGATAAAGTCGGTGTGCTGCTCGGGGATGAAGCCGCCCTGGGTTTGGGTGCCGTTGTTCCAGCCTCGACCCCAGCTTTGTCCCGCACCGATCGCGATCCGAGACTGAATCAGGTGATATCCCGCCCCTAGGGGATCGTTGTCGGGATCAAGAAAGGAGATCAGCCGGTCTTTTTGGTAGTCCTTCAGCACCCGCCAGAGCAGTTCCCCCAACTTGCCACTGACGGCGTTGATCACCGTGGCGGTGAGGGTGCTGTAGAGGGGTAGAGGCATCGAAATCCATGCGATCGCACCCATCGCCACCACCCAAGCAATCCACACCGGCAGGTAGAGATGAAACAGCAGGGCCGACACCAAGGGCGACACCAGCAGCACCAGCCAGCCGGGATGGGCATTGCCCCAGTAGAGCATCCCTAGGGTAATGGCTCCAAAGACTAGGGAAGTACCCAAGTCTGGTTGGAGAAAGACTAAGGCCCAGGGTACGGCGGCGACCATCAGCACCTGAATCATCCCCGGCAGGGTGACGGTGCTGCGGTGGTGCAGCAGGGCCGCGAGGGTAATAATCAGCCCTAACTTGGCAAATTCGGACGGCTGCAGGTTAAAGCCGCCAATCGTAATCCACCGCTGAGCACCGAGGCCGCTGGTGCCAATGAAAATCACTGCCAGCAGGGATAGGTTGGTGATGCCGTAAACCACCCATTGCCAATCAATCAGCCGCTCATAGCGACAGCGGGCGATCGCAAGGGCTAGAACCAGCCCAATGCCGCCCATGACGATGTGATTCCGGGCAAAGGTGTCGGTGTCGGACTGAATGCTGTCGATCACGACTGCGGCAAAAATGGTCATGCCAACGGACAACAGCAGCAGCAGCCAGTCGAGCTGCTGCCAACCCTGAGACCACTTCTGCCATCGCGATCGCATTCTTAATGGTTGCGGCATACGCTTCTACCCGCCCCTCGGGCTTAGATCAATAGACTCGAATTACTCTAATCAATTCAACCCCAAATTAACCAGGGATCAGGGATCAGGGTAACTAAGGCTCAGCGCCAGCCGGATCAGCTCAAAGCCGCTACGGAGATTCGGGCGGCAACTTGTTCTGCGATCGCAACCAACGCTTTTGCCGCTGCCGACTCTGGAGCCTCCACCACAATCGGCACCCCGGCATCGCCGCCGATCCCCACCGGCATTTCTAGGGGAATGCAGCCCAACAGGGGCAGTCCTAACTCCGTCGCCGTGCGCTCACCGCCCCCGGAACCAAAAATGTCGTACTGCCGATCCGGCAGATCCGGCGGAATGAAATAGCTCATATTTTCCACAATCCCCAGCACCGGCACCTGGAGCTGCTCAAACATCTTCAGCCCCCGGCGAGCATCCGCCAGCGCTACCGACTGGGGCGTGGTCACAATCACCGCCCCCGCCATCGGCACCGCCTGGGCCAACGTGAGCTGAGCATCCCCTGTCCCCGGCGGCATATCCACCACCAGATAATCCAGTTCGCCCCACTGCACCTGGTACAGAAACTGGCGAATTACCCCATTCAGCATCGGGCCACGCCAGACCACCGGCTGGTCAGGATCAATCAAAAAGCCCATAGATACCAGCTTCACCCCATGGTTAAAGGCCGGTTCTAGCACCTCGCCAGACTCCCCCTGGCGCACCATCACATTGGCATCCTTCAGGCCCAGCATCATCGGCGCATTCGGGCCGTAGATATCGGCATCAATCAGGCCCACCTTAGCCCCACTCTGGGCCAAGGCCACCGCTAGGTTCACCGCCACGGTGCTCTTGCCCACGCCCCCCTTACCGCTGGAGACCGCCAGGATGTTCTTCACGCCGTCAATCCCCTGGCGACCGGGGAGGGGCTTTTGCTGCGGCGTTTCTGCTGTCACGTCCACCGCCACCTTCTCCACCCCAGGCAGCGTGCGCACCGCCTTTTCACAGTCCTCGACAATAAATTCCCGCAGCGGACAGGCCGGGGTCGTCAACACCAGTTGAAAGCTGACCTGACCACCCTCTACCTGAACATTGCGGATCATATTCAGATCTACCAGGCTCTTTTGCAGCTCCGGGTCTTGTACCGGACGCAGTACATCTAAAACACTTTGCGGGCTCAGGGTCAGAGTCATGGGTGAAGAGGCAGGCCACTAAATGAACGGGAAAACAAACGGAACTCTAATGCGTTGATCTTTTGAGTTGATCTTTTATGAGTTGATCTTACCTTTGCCCGGTGGCCTCTAGGCTGAACCCGCCCCATTCCAGGCATTGAAGATCATTTCAGCCGGGATTGATCAGCACCCGGCCTACCCCATTGGCTCAGCACATTGGCGGAAACGGTCGCCTTTCAACCCCCGACTCTAGGAGGATATGTATAGACTTACCTACAATAAAGAAAAAGAGCGGCGCTCCACTTTAGGGTTCGGCAACTCATTTCGGCAACCCTTCCCGGTAATGAGTTCCCCAGGTCTGGACGCATCATCTCGAACTATCGCCCCAGCTTTAATCTCTAACCTGCCCTGAATCTGGCCCTGAATTCAGGGGGGTTAAATCATCCTTACTTGCCGACCTCGGTTAGCCCCCTCATGGTAAGGAATAAGGACTAAGCAAGGCGTTGGTTTTCCCTTAGCTTTCCCTGTTCTCCTGTCGCCTACTGGTTGAGTTTATGAACGTCACCACGCCTGTTGCCACCGACCCTGTTGCCACCGCCCTGCCCGACGACTGCAGCCTACCGGGGTGGCTAGAGTCCTGCATTCTTGACCAGCATCAGCCTAGCCCTGGCGCGGTTGGCGAAAACTCAGCTTCCCCCTCAGCCAGCGAGAGTTCAGCGGAGAATCACTCAACCAATAAATCCAATAACGCCTTAGTCTGTAGCGCCTTTGAGTTTGCCTATCAGCTCCATCGCGGCCAGGTGCGGGCCTCGGGGGAACCCTACATTTGTCATCCGGTGGCGGTGGCGGGGCTGCTGCGGGATCTCGGTGGCGACAGCGCCATGATTGCCGCCGGGTTTCTGCATGACGTGGTGGAAGACACCGAGGTCACCCCCGCAGAAATCGAAGAGCGGTTTGGCGAAGAAGTGCGCCAGTTGGTTGAAGGGGTGACCAAGCTGTCCAAGTTTAATTTCGACAGCAAGACTGAACAACAGGCCGAAAACTTTCGCCGCATGTTCTTGGCGATGGCCCAGGATATTCGGGTGATTGTGGTCAAACTGGCCGATCGGCTGCACAACATGCGCACCCTAGAGCATCTGGCTCCCCCGAAACAGCGCCGCATCGCCCGAGAAACCCTAGAGATTTTTGCCCCCCTGGCCAACCGCCTAGGGATTGGCCGGTTTAAGTGGGAATTAGAAGATCTCTCTTTTAAATACCTAGAACCCGACGCCTACCGCACCATGCAGGATCTGGTGGCCGAAAAGCGGGGAGATCGCGAAGATCGGCTGAAGCAAGTGGCCGAAACCCTGCGTCAGCGCCTCAGCGAGATTGGCGTTACCTGTATTGAGGTCAACAGCCGTCCCAAACACCTCCACGGCATTTATCAAAAAATGCAGCGGCAGCAGAAGGAGTTTCAGGAAATTTTCGACGTGGCGGCGGTGCGGCTGATTGTCGGCAATAACGACCAGTGTTATCGGGCCTTGGCGGTGGTGCATGATGCCTTTCGGCCCATTCCGGGCCGGTTTAAGGACTATATCGGCTTGCCCAAACCCAACCGCTACCAGTCTTTGCATACGGTGGTGATTAGCACCTCCGGTCGGCCCATTGAGGTGCAGATTCGCACCCTCGACATGCACCATGTGGCGGAATACGGGATTGCGGCCCACTGGAAATACAAGGAGAGCGGCAACTCTAGCAACACCCGGGTCACCCCGGTAGACGAGAAGTTCACCTGGCTGCGTCAGCTTCTAGAGTGGCAGAGCGATTTGAAGGACGCCCAGGAATATCTCGAAGACATCAAGGGCAATCTGTTCGATGAAGATGTCTATGTCTTTACCCCCAATGGCGATGTGTTGCCCCTACACCGGGGGGCGACGCCGGTGGACTTTGCCTATCGCATCCATACCGAAGTGGGCAACCACTGCGCCGGGGCGCGGGTGAATGGCCGCATTGTCACCCTAGATACGCCGCTGCAAAACGGCGACATTGTGGAAATCATTACCCAAAAGAACAGCCACCCTAGCCTGGACTGGCTGAATTTTGTGGTGACAGCGGGAGCGCGGAACCGGATTCGCCAGTGGTATAAGCGCTGTCACCGGGATGAGAACGTGGCCCGAGGTCGGGAAATGCTGGAGAAGGAACTGGGCAAAAATGGCTTTGAGTCCCTGCTGAAATCCCCCCCGGCCCAGGCAACGGCGGAGCGCTGCAATTATGTTTGCGTGGAAGATCTGCTGGCGGGGCTGGGCTATGGCGAAGTCACCCTGAATCTGGTGGTTAACCGGCTGCGGGAAGCGGTGAAGGTGGAGCAGTCTCTCACCGAGGCTCCGGTGGAGAAGGACGAGACGGCGGCGCTGATTGCTTCTGCGATCGCAAGTTCCCCCAAACCATCCGCTGGCCCGGTGACCAAAGCACCGATTTTGGGAG
>PXDR01000392.1 GCA_003566335.1 Cyanobacteria bacterium T3Sed10_344R1 | reverse complement strand
GACGTCATAGGCCACGTCAGAGAAGGGTGACCCCCGCAGAGTGGCGAACAGGGCAAACAGAATCGGCATCTGGAGCAACACCGGAAAGCAACCGGCCAAGGGGTTGCCAAATTCCTTGTAAACCTTGCCCATCTCTTCTTGCAGCTTGGTCGGATCGTCCTTGTGACGCTCCTGCAATTCTTTCACCCGCTTTTGCATGGCAGGCTGGGCTACCTTCATGCGGCGCATATTTCGGATAGAGCCTGCATTCAGCGGGTACAGGGCAAAGCGAATGACCAAGGTAAGGGCAACAATCGCTAATCCGTAGCTGGGCACAATCCCGTAGAAAAAATCCAGGATTGGCAACATTATGTTGTTGGAAAGAAATCCGATACCGAAGTCCATGCGCTCTCTTGCCTATTTGCTTGCCGAGTTCACCCACCCTGGCGGGGATGTGAACTAAATTTGTTTGCCAACTCTACTTTATCTGAAGATTTGCGAGGTCGTGGACTTTCCCCCTGTTTGCCACCCAACTTTCGGCGCATTTTTGCTAGCGTCCAGTCCCGCTCAGAGCCGCTGGCGCTGACGCTTAAACCACATTGGCCAAAACAGGTTGAAGCCAAAATCGCTAGAAGCTAAGACGGTTGGGGGTTGAGACAACTGGGGGCCAAGAAAACAACAGCGACCAGTTGCCTGGCCGCTGTTGCCTTTATCACGCTGAGGTCAACTACGTGCCTCTCGCGATCTGGGTTAAACCGTGCCCACAGCCCCGCTAGCCGCTTTGGCTTTTTCTGAGATTTTTTCGCTGATAAAGTCGTAGGTCTCCCGGTAGTTCGGGATGGCCCGCATCTCTAGACGGCTGCCGTCTTTGAGGGTCACCACCATGTCGCCCCACAGCCCCAATCCCCGAGGCACGGTGACAATTTTGGTGATTTGGGAGTAGACCACTTCAGTGCGATCGCGTCCCATCCAGCCGCCGTTGATCGAAATTCGCCGGTTAGTAATCCGGAAGCGCAGCCACAGCGCCCGCACAATTGCGCCCACCGTCAGGGGGATGCAAATCACCGTGAACGCCAGCAACACGTTGAAGATCAGGTCACCGACGTGGGGGCCACCTTCGTAGAACACGTCTTCTTTAATGCCCATGGATTACCTCAAGTGTTACCAACATCTGCTCTAATTCTTGCAGAAATTTCCGGTAAGCGCATTGGGGATCGCAGTCTGCTGCCGGGGGATGAACCACCACCACCAGTCGCCAACCAGGTTTAAGCCTGGGTAAATACGGCCTTAGGATGGCCCGAATTTGGCGCTTAATCCGGTTGCGAACTACCGCTCGCTTGCTGACCTTAAGGCCAATGCTAATACCGATAAGGGGTGGTGTTGAAGCCGACTGTCGTCGGGGTTTCAGCGCCCGCAGGGTGAAGTATTTTCCATTAGCCCGCAACCCATGACGATAAACCCGCCGAAAGTCTTGGGATCGCTTGAGTCGATGAATCGCTGGCAGGCTCACCCTTAGACAGCAAGCCGAGCCCGACCCTTGCGCCGCCGAGCTTTGATCACTTGTTGACCGGTTGCGGTTCGCATTCTGGCCCGGAAACCGGAAGTACGCTTACGTTTGCGGACGGTGCCGCCAAAAGGTCGCTTAGTCATGGGTCAGAGTCCTGGTAATAGACGTAAAAACAGGCATAAAAAAGCCGCAGTTTCCTAGCTTAACATTCTGACCTTGAAATATTTCAGTGAGCTTGAAAGGTAAAGCCCCAAGATTCAAGCTCGGTGAGGTTGAGACACGACGGCAGCAGCTCAAGGAGATGATTCAGATCATGGGGTTCAGATCATAAAAAAGGCTCCTGCTGAAGACAGGAGCCAAATTCTAGGCGCATATCTCGCCGAGGAACCACTTAGCGATCGCTTACCCGCAGTTGCCAAGTGCCGACATACTGCCGTCCTACGCGGCTGGTACGGGTCAGCATCCGCAGGTTGAAGTTGTGGAAGCCAAACCGGCTGGGGTTGCGGACATTGCTCATGACCACCACGAAGTCGGTATCTTCAGGGATTTCGGTTTCGGGGTAGATTTCGATCCGGTTCTCGTCTTCCAGCCAGACGACTTCACTTAGGGGAACCCGCTCGCCGCCGCGCCCGGTGCCGAGACGGACTTCGATGTCGTCAAGGCTAAAGCGACCACCGCCGAATTGGTCAGTAAATTCAGACGGGTAGCTGATTTCAAGTTCCGACACTGGGCTGGTCACGCGGTTGCGAGACACATTCAGGTAGTAACGAGCGTTGCGGCTACGAGGGCTGTTGTTGTCCAGGCGATAGCGCAGGCGATATTCAGAGTCGAGCCCGCCAAAAATGCTGAGCCCTGGGGTAGTGGTTTGGGCTTGGCTTGGTGCAGACAAGATGCTGCCGACCATACCGCCTGCGATCGCAACCACACCAGACAGGGCCAAGCTAGACAGCACCAAGCGACGCTTGCCGCGACCAAACAATTGATTAATAGACATACACAACACTCCTCGCAATTCTCAATGGGGCTAACGAAACGGGGCCAGCTGGGCAGCCATTGAAGCAAGCCGTGGAGCCGCCCTAGCGCTGTGACCCTAAGGCCATCGGTGATTCCCAAGACTGTCCCAATACTGAATGTGCTTGACGCACCTGGGTGGAACAAAGTGCCTGACCGCGAAGGGACTGATCCCGAGGCCATTTGGGGCAGCGGCCACTTCTTCTCGTGAGTCGCAGACCGGGGAACCGCACTAGTCACAAATAGTAACATTCGCCTACCCGGGCATTGGTCAGCCTATGCCGGTTTGGGGCAGTGTCTGCTGTGTCAGCCTGGAATTACAATCATCTGAATTAACTGCGCTTGATTTGAACGCCTGATCTGATGATCTGAGATAGAAGTGCGCAACGAGCTCGCAGGTTTTGTCACAAGATATGAAGCAAGCAGGGTCTGACGTCCCTATCAAAGTGACAACATCAAATTGAATTGTGTAGAAAGCTAAAACAACATCTCTTAACGTTGCTCAGGTTGGTAAATCTTTAAACATTTAGTCGAGATTTTCTGACAAAGCAACCGTCTTTTTAGAGATGGATTAGCCCTAACTCGGTTTGCTTCGCCTGGGCTGGAATTAGTTTAGAAGTGGCCTGTAGTAAGGCGATCAGCCCTCTTTAGCAAAATAGAACCCAGGGGATCAGAGGAAATCTTTAGGTCTAAATACCGATTGGATTTTGGCCTAACCGATTTCAGAATCAACAAAATTTAGAGTTTGCTTTAGATCCATCACTGCCATAAGAGAATCTGAAGAACTAAATTACAGGAAGACATCAGGGCTTAAGATTTCCCTTGGCCAGAGAAATGAGTGAGCTGTAGTATGCCTTAATAATTTGCCCAGACTTGATTTTTAGCCTGAGCATTTTGACTGGCAGTCGTCAGGCTCTTAGGAGCTGCTTAAGGTCTCTTAGAGCTGCTTAGGGGCTGCTTAGGGATATATGCCTAACTCATTCAGTTATGGGTTGTTATGGATAGCGACCCAATGGATTTAGCTCGATTAACTCCGATTAATTGACTGATTCCCTGAATTTTCCCAAAGTTAAACGCCCAGGTTTATCTGCCAGTCACGCTAAGAGGCTGTTTTAAAAGTACCTGTCGGGTATCTCCCGACACCCTGAGGCCGCTGATCTAGGTCAAAAACCCGGAAATTTTCTGAGTAATCGTGATCTAGATGACTAGCGGACGCCCTTTTCAAACAGCCTCTAAAGCTGATAACGGCCTGGGTCATAACTCTGTTCAGATATCCTGTTCAGATTTGTAAGTTTCCATCGTCCAGATTCTGTATTTAAGACAAGGAGCCTGCATGACCATCGCAGTCGATAAAGCCACAGCCCCCGTCGAGGGCAATCAAGGCCCGACTGGGTCGAAGAAAGTTGGGATCCCTCGGGAAGTCGCCCCAGGTGAGCGGCGCGTTGCCACAACTCCCCAAACGGCCCAACGGCTGCAAAAGCTGGGGTTTGAGGTGTTGGTGGAAGCCGGAGCTGGAGCCGGAGCCAGTTTTTCGGATGACGCCTATCGCCTGGCGGGCTGTCAGGTGGTCGCCGATGCGGCCAGCCTGTGGGAACAGGCGGACATCGTGTTGAAAGTGCGTCCTCCCCAGGATCACCCTGACCTACATCGCCATGAATCTGAGCTGCTGAAGCCAGAAGGGACCTTGGTCAGTTTTGTCTGGCCTGCCCAGAATGCTGAGCTACTGCAGCGTCTCGCCGATCGCAAAGCAACGGTGCTGGCGATGGATTCGGTGCCCCGAATCAGCCGCGCTCAAAAGATGGACGCCCTGAGCTCCATGGCCAATATCGCCGGGTATCGGGCGGTGATTGAAGCCGCCAATCACTTTGGCCGCTGCTTTACCGGGCAGATTACGGCAGCGGGCAAGCTGCCTCCCTGTAAGGTGCTGGTGATTGGGGCTGGAGTAGCCGGTCTCTCAGCGCTAGGGACTGCCCGCAGTTTGGGGGCGATCGTCCGGTCTTTTGACACCCGCCCAGCGGTGAAAGAACAGGTGCAGAGCATGGGCGCTGAGTTCTTAGAACTGGAGTTCGAGGAAGACGGCACCGGCGCTGGCGGCTATGCCAAGACGATGAGCAAAGAGTTCATTGAGGCAGAAATGGCCCTGTTTGCCGAGCAGGCTCGGGAAGTGGACATCATTATCACCACGGCCCTAATCCCAGGGAAGCCCGCGCCTAAGCTGATCACAGCTGATATGGTCAACAGCATGAAGCCGGGATCGGTAATTGTGGACATGGCGGCGGAGCAGGGAGGCAACTGCGAACTGACTAAGCCCCACGAAATTATCGTCCACGACAATGGCGTCACGATTATTGGCGTGACGGATTTGCCCAGCCGCATGGCCAGTCAAGCCAGCCAACTCTACGGCAATAACCTGTATCACCTGCTGAGCGATATGGGCGGCAGCGAAGGCCATCACGTCAATCTGGACGATGAGGTGGTGCGGGGTGCCCTTGTCACTTACGAAGGCGAGGTGACTTGGCCTGCTCCCCGTCCAGCCACCCCGCCCCCAGCACCGAAGGCGGCCACACCAGAAACCCCCACGGTGGAGCCGACCAAGGCTGGGCTGCCACTGCTGAAGGTGCTTTGGCCAACCTTGGCTGGACTGGCGTTATTGGGTTTGGGGCTTGGGGCTCCGTCTTCCTTCTTGTCTCACTTCACGGTGTTTGTCTTGGCCTGCTTTGTAGGCTGGCAGGTGATTTGGAATGTCTCGCCCGCCCTACATACGCCTTTGATGAGTGTGACGAATGCCATCAGCGGCATCATCATCATCGGCGGTATGTTGCAGCTTTCGGGGCCGCTCACTGCGCCGACAACGATTTTGGGTGCGATCGCAATTTTGGTCGGCACCATCAACGTTTCTGGCGGCTTTTTGGTCACCCAGCGAATGCTGAAAATGTTCCACCGCTAGGCCGACTGGACGCTGTTTAGACGTTCTGATTGACCGGCATTGGCCGCTTCATGGCCTAAAGACCTGAGCCCAAAGACTTTAGAGACTTATCGAGAGACACCATGTCCAATAGCTTAATTACCGTGGCGTACATCGCCGCTAGCGCCCTGTTCATCCTCAGTTTGGGTGGACTCGCTAATCAAGAATCCGCCCGTCGAGGCAACTTCTACGGCATTCTCGGCATGGCGATCGCAGTGGGAGCCACCGCCTTTAGCGCCCAAGTAGGCAACTACGCCCTGCTGGCTGGCGTGATTGTGCCGGGGGTGATCATCGGCGCAATTCTGGCCTCGCGGGTGGCCATGACCTCCATGCCCGAACTGGTGGCGATCCTGCACAGTTTTGTCGGCTTAGCCGCTGTCCTAGTGGGCTTTGGCAACTACCTCCAGGCCGAGTCTGGCCTCAGCGGAGCCGAAGCCACCATCCACCAGATTGAAATTTTCATCGGCGTGTTTATCGGCGCGGTTACCTTTACCGGCTCCATCGTCGCCTTTGGCAAGCTGCGAGCAATTTTGTCCAGCAAGCCCCTGGCCCTGCCCGGTCGGCACCTGCTCAACCTAGCGCTGCTAGGGGGCACGGTTGGCCTGGGCTACTGGTTCATGAGTTTAGGAGAACCCGCTGGCGTACTGCCTTTGGGGATCATGAGCGGTCTAGCGGGTCTGCTAGGACTGCTGCTGGTGCTGGGCATTGGCGGAGCCGATATGCCCGTGGTGATTTCCATGCTCAACAGCTACTCCGGTTGGGCCGCTGCCGCCGCTGGCTTCATGCTCTCTAACGACCTGCTGATCATCACGGGTGCCCTAGTCGGCAGCAGCGGCGCGATCCTCAGCTACATCATGTGCAAAGCGATGAATCGCTCCTTCTTTAGCGTCATCCTCGGCGGCTTTGGTGCCAGCACCAGCAAAGGCCAGGGCGCAGCGATTGAAGGAACCGCGACTCCGACCACCGTGGACGAAACTGTGGAGCTATTGACCGAAGCCCAGAGCATCGTGATTGTCCCTGGTTACGGTATGGCTGTGGCCCAAGCTCAGCACGCCGTGTCTGAAATCACCCAGTTTCTGCGGGCGCGGAACAAGCAGGTGCGGTTTGGCATTCACCCGGTGGCGGGTCGGCTGCCGGGCCACATGAATGTGCTGCTGGCAGAGGCCAACGTGCCTTACGACATCGTCCTAGAAATGGACGAAATCAACGACGACCTACCCGAGACTGACCTAGTGCTGGTGATTGGGGCTAATGACACCGTTAACCCCAGCGCTGCCGAAGATCCCACCAGCCCCATTGCTGGAATGCCGGTGATGGAAGTGTGGAAAGCAGCCCATGTGGTAGTGCTGAAGCGCAGCCTGTCCAGCGGTTATGCCGGGGTAGATAACCCCT
>PXDR01000224.1 GCA_003566335.1 Cyanobacteria bacterium T3Sed10_344R1 | reverse complement strand
TTGGCCGATTGGCTGCGGCGGGATGATCGCTTGCAGCGGCTGGGCTGGGCCGGGGTGCAATGCACCCGTGAGCCTGGCGGCACGGCGCTTGGGGTTAACCTGCGGCAGATGTTGTTAGGGCAAGAGACAGAACCGTTGGATGATCGGGCTGAGCTTTTGCTCTATGCTGCTGACCGAGCCCAGCATGTGGGGCAGCGGTTGCGGCCTTGGTTGGCTCAGGGGTATGTGGTGTTGTGCGATCGGTTTACGGCCTCAACGGTGGCGTATCAAGGGTATGGTCGGGGCGGGGACTTGGCCCTGATTGACCAGCTCAACCAAATCGCTACGGCTGGCTTATCGCCAGATCTGGTGCTGTGGCTGGATGTGGCGGTAGCGGTTGGGCTGGAGCGAGCCCAATCCAGAGGCGACACCAATCGGATGGAGGCGGCTGCGATCGCATTTCATCAGCAGGTGCGGTCTGGCTTTTTGGCCCAAGCTCAAGCCCAGCCCCAGCGGTTTGTGGCAATTGATGGGGGGCAGCCGATGGCGGCGGTGGTGGCGGCGATTCAAGCGGTGATGGCTCAGAGGTTAGACCAGTGGCGACAAATCCCTTCGCAACCGTAGTGGGGCAGCCCCAGGCGGTGATGCTGCTACAGCGAGCAATGGCAGTTGACCGAATTGCTCCGGCCTATCTGTTTGCGGGGCCGCCGGGGGTGGGGCGATCCCTGACGGCTCGGGCCTGGGCAGCTCGGTTGTTGGTCGCTCGCCAGGAGGCAGCAGGAGCAGATCTAGGGGTGATGCAGCGGATTGAGCAGGGTAATCATCCCGATTTTCTCTGGGTTGAGCCGACCTACCTTCATCAAGGACGACCGGTGACGCCAGCGGAAGCGGTTGATTTGGGGCTGAAGCGTAAGGGGTCGCCGTTGATTCGCCTAGAGCAGGTGCGACAAATTGCCCGCTTCTTGGCGCGACCGCCCCTAGAGGCGGCCCGGTCAATCGTGGTAATTGACCAGGCGGAAACCATGGCAGAAGGCCCGGCCAATGCCTTGCTCAAAACCCTAGAGGAGCCGGGTCAGGCGACGATTGTGCTGCTGGCTCCGAGCAGCGATCGGCTGTTGCCTACCCTGGTTTCGCGGTGTCAACTGGTGCCGTTTGTGCGCTTGGGGCCAGAGCCGATGGCCACCGTGCTGACCCAGCAGAACTGCGGCGAAATTTTGGCCCATCCTGAGGTGCTGGCGATGGCCCAGGGCAGTCCCGGCAGTGCGATCGCAGCTTGGCAGCAGCGCCAAACCCTGCCATCAGAATTGTTGGAGAGTCTGCATCAGCCCCCAACTACCCTCCGCACTGCCCTTGAATTGGGGAAGCAGATTGCCCAGAGCCTCGATAGTGACGCTCAGCTTTGGCTGCTGGATTATTTGCAGCAGCAGTATTGGCAGACCCACCGGAATGCGGCCCTGCTCACCCCGTTAGAAGCGGCCCGGCTACAGCTGCGGCGCTTTGTTCAGCCTCGGCTGGTTTGGGAAGTGGCCCTGATGCAGCTTCAGGCTGTGGTTCCGCCATCTGGTGCCGGGCGCGCCCGTCCTTAGGCGGTTTGGTCTAACTTAGTAAAAAGGTTGGTTGAGCGTCGGGTTGCCCCCCACGACGCAGCGAAGCGGGGAACACCCTAACCTTTTGTCCAGGGAGAATTTAAGCATTATGCAAATTCAGAAACCGAGCCTGCCCAGCCGCGTGCTGTGGCTTTGTTTGGGTGCGCTGTTGTTTGTGGGTGCGCTGTCGGTGTGGACGGTGCGATCGGTGATGCAGACCCGGCAAGCAGAACAGCAGGCCCAGTCGGAGCCGCCGCCGCGCCAGGTGCGCGTTGCTGCTTTGGGGCGGCTGGAACCTGCTGGTCGGGTGATTGATGTGGCGGCAGCAGAGACGGGCCGAATTGATCGGCTACTGGTGCAGGAAGGGGATGCGGTCGCGGCTGGAGATATTCTGGCCTATCTAGATACTTACGATGTGCGGCGGGCAGAGCGAGATTATGCGGCAAGTCAGTTGGCTGAGGCCCAGACTCAGCGCCAGGCTGAAACTGATTTAGGCCAAGCTCAGGTGCAGGAGGCCACCACTCGGCTGGGTCAGGTGGATGAACCCCAGGCGTTTGCGATTGAGGCCCAAATTGCTCGGGTGAATCGAATTGAGGCTGAGTTGGCCACGGCCCGGACTGACCTGTCTCGGTTTGACCAACTCCAGCGAGATGGGGCAGTGTCCCAGCAGGAGCTAGATCAGCAGCAGTCCCGGGTCACGGCTTTAGAGGAAGACCTGCGCACAGCCCAGGCCGATCGGCTGCGGTTGGAGCGATCCCGCAGTAGCGATTTACAAAATGCCCAGGCCCAGGTGCAGGCTGCGGAAGCCAACTTGGTGCGATCGCAAGCCCAGATCCAGGTCGAGTCAGCCACCCGGAACTTGGCCCTGGCTGAGGCCCGGCTGGCCCAAACGATTGTGCGGGCTCCCCGAGCGGGTCGGGTGCTGCGGCTCTTGGTCGAGCCAGGAGAAGCGGTGTCTACCGCCAGCAATAGCCCGATTTTGGCCCTAGGCGACACCAGCCAGATGTATGTGGTGGCCGAAGTCTATGAGACAGACGTGGGCCTCGTAGCAGTCGGTCAGCCAGCCACCATCACTAGCCGCAACGGGGCGTTTGACCAAGTCCTGACCGGCACCGTTGACCAGATTGGCCTTCAGATCTTTAAGAATGACGTGCTGGACGATGACCCTGCCGCCAATGCGGATGCCCGAGTGGTGGAAGTGCGGGTGCGGGTGGATCAGTCCGAGGTCGTGGCTAATCTGACCAACCTGCAGGTGGATGTGGCGATCGCAATTGAGTGAGTAACCCATGGGCCGGATTCCCCTTGCTTGGTTCAACCTGGTTAACGAGCGAACACGGCTGCTGGTGGCGGTAGCTGGAGTCGCCTTTGCCGTGCTGCTGATTTTTATGAACCTGGGCTTCCTCGGAGCCTTGACTACGACGGCTTCAACGATTTATTCCCAGATTGATGCCGAGGTTTTTCTGTCTTCGCCCCAGTCTCTCGAAATTAGCAGCACCCGGGTTTTCCCTCGGGAGCGGCTGTACCAGGCGGCGGGAGTTGAGGGGGTGGATCGGGTGATGCCCTTTTATTCGGAGTACCTGCTGTGGCGCAATCCTGAAACCGGCAATAGTCGGGCCATGTTTGTCTATGGCATCAATCCCCGCGATCCGGTGTTCTTGATGCCAGAACTTCAGGAACCGACAGCGCGGGAGATTTTGCGGCGACCGAACACGGTGCTAATCGACAGCCTCTCCCGGCCTGAGTTTGGCCCTCAAACCACCGGCCTAGAAACCGAAGCAGGACAGCGCCAGGTGGTCATCGGCGGTCAGTACACCCTGGGGGGCGGCTTTGCCGCTGACGGCACCCTGATTATGGGGGATCAAAACTTTCGCCGCTTCTTTGCTCCCCGGCCCCTAAATCAAATCAATCTGGGGCTGATTAAGCTGGCCCCAGGGGCGAATCCAGATCGGGTGGCGGATACGCTGCGATCGCAACTTCCCCAAGACGTGCAGGTGTTTACCAAGGCCGAAATCATCGCTAACGATGAACGCTTCTGGCTGCAAACCACCTCCATTGGCTTCATCTTTGGCCTGGGGGTGGTGGTGTCCTTCGTGGTGGGCACCGTGATTGTTTACCAAATCCTCTACACTGACATCCGCGACCACCTGCCGGAATATGCCACTCTCAAAGCCATGGGCTATCGCAACTATTACCTGTTCCAAGTGGTGTTGCAGGAAGCGCTGCTGTTGGCTGGGTTGGGCTATATTCCAGGACTGCTGACAGCCCTGCTGCTGTACGACCTGACGGTGAACGCCACTGCTGGCAGCTTGCCGGTCAGCATGAACTGGGGCCGGATGATTTTCGTGATGATTTTGACCTTCGCCATGTGCAGCCTGTCGGGGCTGATTTCAGTGCGTCGAGCCACGAGCGCCGATCCAGCCGACGTGTTTTCGTAAATGCGGCGGGTTGCCAGGATCAGCGCCAAGCCCCCGCAGATTGCCCCCGCAGGTTGCCCCCTTAGATTCAGCTCAGCGTAAACCTCAAAACCCGCCCGGTGATAGACAGTGTGGAAGCGAACGCCCCTAGCCCTGCTGAATTTAATTCATGACCGCCGCAAGTTTCTCACCTCTGTGGGCGGGGTGGCCTTTGCCGTGCTGCTGATGTTTTTGTTCAGCGGGTTTAAGAATGCCTTGTATGACAGCCAGCTCCAGCTGTTAGAGCGGCTCAACGGGGAAATCATCATGATTAACCGGCTCAAGACCAATATGTTTGTGCCCCGCGCCTTTGCCCGACGGCGACTTTATCAGGTGCGCTCGTTTGAGGGGGTGGAGGCAGCCTACCCGCTCTACATCAACGACGCCAACTGGCGCAATCCAGAAACCCAACAGACTCGGCCTGTGCGGGTGCTGGCCTTTAACCTGGCTGATCCGATCCTGCGGATTCCAGAGGTGTCTCACTATCTGGCGGATTTACAGCTGCCGGAGACAGCCTTGATTGACACCAACTCCCGGCCTGAGGTGGGGCCGACCATCGCCGGGATTGAGTCGGAGCTGTCAGAACGGCGACTCAAGATTATCGGCACCTTCACCATGGGCACCGACTTTGCCTCAGGCAACGGCAACCTGATCATGAGCGACCAGAACTTCCTCCGCTACTTTGCCGATCGCGGCCCGGAGGAAGATCCCCGCAGCTTTGCCACGGCGGATTTAGGATTGATTCAAGTGACTCCAGGGTTTCCGGTTGACCGACTGGTGGAAACGTTGCAAGCGGCGCTGCCCAATGACGTGCTGGTGCTGCCCCGAGATGGGCCAGAGGGCTTTGTGATCCGGGAGCGGCGCTACTGGGAAGAAAACACCAACATCGGCTTTGTGTTTACCCTGCTGACCTCCATGAGCTTTTTTGTCGGCATCATTTTGGTCTATCAAATTCTCTATACCGACGTCGCCGATCACTGGGCAGAATATGCCACCCTAAAGGCAATGGGTTACAGCAATCTGTTTTTGCTGGGGGTGGTGCTCCAAGAGGCTCTGATTTTGTCGATTCTGGGCTTTATTCCGGGGTTTGCGGTGGGGGGACTGCTCTACACCGTGACCGGCAACGTCACCGGGCTGCTGTTTCAGATGACCTGGGGCCGCATCCTCAATTTGCTCGGGCTGACCTTTGTAATGTGCCTGGTCTCCGGTGCGATCGCAGTTCGCAAAGTCCAGGCCACTGATCCCGCAGAAGTGTTTGGCGGTTAGGCGGGCTTGCTGGTTGGGAAAGCAGTGCTGATTGAGAAAGACTTAAGAAAAAATTGACGGTTAATGGAAAACAACGTCGGCATGATCACGCCCAGCGGTGGCGCAACCACCCTAGCGCCAGCTCAAGACCAGAGCCTTCAGCCCCCGAACCCAGATCTCGCGGTGCAAATTCAGCACCTCGACTATTTCTTTGGCAGCGGCGATTTGCGCAAGCAGGCCCTGTTTGACATCAACCTCGCCCTACCTCGGGGCCAAATTGTGATTATGACTGGCCCGTCCGGGTCTGGCAAAACCACCTTGGTCAGCCTGATTGGGGCCTTGCGAACGGTGCGCCAGGGCAGCTTGCGGGTACTGGGCCAAGAGCTGGTGGGCTTGGGCGAGCGCGACTTGGTGACCGTGCGGCGCAACATCGGCTTCATTTTTCAGGGCCACAACCTGTTTGAATCCCTCACGGCTCGGCAAAATGTGGAAATGTCGGTCGAGTTAACGGGGCAGTTCAACACAAAGCGAGCCCAGGCGGAAGCGATGCTGGGCAAGCTGGGGTTAGCCGACCGGGTGGGGTACAAGCCCAACGCCCTCTCCGGGGGGCAGAAGCAGCGGGTTGCGATCGCCCGCGCCCTCGTCAACCATCCGCAGCTCGTGCTGGCCGATGAACCGACAGCGGCCCTAGACAAGCAGTCAGGCCGAGATGTGGTCACTCTGCTGCAAACCCTGGCGCGAGAAGAAGGCTGCACGGTGCTGATGGTGACCCACGATAACCGCATCTTGGATGTGGCCGATCGGATCATCAATTTGGTGGATGGTCGGCTGGCCTCGGATACCAGTCCTGACGGTTATTTGCAGGCCAACGCTGCAGTCACCTGCTAAATTCAAGCTAAATTCGAGTCAGAATTAGGGCCGCGATCGCCGATTTGATCCAGGAATTACGAAAAAAAACGTTGAAGATTCGCTAAAGCGGCTGCCGAGGCTTAGGATTTTAGCAACAATAACAGCTACGGCATAACTAGGGTGCTTGCAGTCATTGATCAAAGTCATTGATCGAACGGTTGGTTGTCTGCCTCAGACTTGCGACCCCAAGCTTAGTCACCATCGGGGCCATCATCGGGTTGGACGGTTGCCGCCTGGGGCAGTAATGCAGCATCAACCCGCTTGCGATCGCTGTTGCAGCTATTCCCATTCCGGTGCTGGATTCGGCCATTGCTATCGTTAGGCCACCTTCTGAACACTGCTACTATGCTTGTTTGCTCCCACTGTCAGTTTGAGAATCCGCTACAGAATCGTTTCTGTCAAAACTGTGGTGCACCGCTACAGCTGTGGCAGGCAGTGGTGTGGCCCCAAGAAGAGGCCGGGGATCCGGCTGAGACACCAGAACAGACTGCGGCCCTGGGGCTGGACAAGGGGACGTTTCTGGACGAAGAGCAGCGCTATCAGATTCACCAAGCTGGGGCAGATGGGGAGCATCTGTCCGCTGTCCCCCATGGTTATGAGGTGCTGGTCTTAGACCATCAGCCGGGGGAAGTGTCGCCGCTAATTGATATTCAAGACAAGCTAGATCTGCTGCCGCCTGAAACCGTCGC
>PXDR01000197.1 GCA_003566335.1 Cyanobacteria bacterium T3Sed10_344R1 | reverse complement strand
CCCAGGCGAATACAGACTGGCCCCACTCCCGGCACCTTGCGAAAGCCCGCCAGCACCACCTCTCCTAGCCCACGCCCGATTTCTGGACTGGGGTAGCGGCTACTAAGCCAGCACAATCCCTTGAGAATAGAGGTGTTGAGCTGATCCATCACGTAGTCATTTTTGGCACCTTCCCTGCGGGAGTAACCTTCTAAGACGTTGATGCTTCTAGGATTGGCAGGTTGGGTGCGGGGCTGAGCCGCCAAGTTGAACCAAGTGGCCAGATGCTGCTGTAGGGTTGTGGGTTCCAGTTGTGCCAGAACTGGGTCTACTGTGGCCCACCAAGCCTTGTTGGGTTTACTATCGCCTGATTTGAGGCAGGCCAATAGCAACGCCACCCAAGTGCGTTTTTCCTCTGGGGGCAAGCCATCGAGGTCTGCGATCGCACGGTCGCTCCAGGCTTCTCCAGCCTCCAGGGGCAGGGTGAGCACTTCAGACCCAATCCGGCGACGAATGGTGATGGCTGTCTCGTAGCTAGAGTGCCAATCTAAGTAGTCGCAGGCCGCTTCAATCTGAGCACGCATTGGCGCTGAAAGCTCCGCTGCCCCCCCTGCCGAAAGCTCAATGGTGTCAAGGTGATGGTTAATCAGACGAACCATCGGCAGCGCAAGCGTGCCCAAAAAATCATCTATTAAGTCATGGTTGAAGTAAGGCTTGCCCTGCCGACAAAGGATCAACAGCTCGATCAAGGTCGCTTCAGGCAGGGGGAGGGGCTCGGGCAATAAGTTACGCCAAGTCTGAAACACGCCAAAGCTGCCACAGCACCCCCCTTCTACGCGGGGATGGGCCTCATGGTTTTCTGGCGCTTTAAGCCAAGTCAACATGGCCTGTACCAGATCCGCTTTTTCCTCAGGGCTGAGACCCTGCAACAATGCCCCAATTGTTTGGGGGTCGGGCTTATACCTCCAACCATAGGTTGACTGCGGTTCTGTTGCGATCGCCAGAATGATCTCTTGACACCGATCTGGGCTGAGCGCTGGAGTTGTACTGACCAAAGTTAACCTCCCACGAGCGGCACCAGCCGCAAAAACGTCACGATCTGATTGGGCAAAACGTCGATCTCTTCGTCGAGTTCACTCACCTGGCGATCGCCCACCAAAATCAAAAAGCGGTTGTCCAAAAAGGCTGCGATCGCCAGGTCTGCCTGCTGTTGCCAATCTATCTGACGGGGTTTGGCTTCGGTAGGCTGCACCAAGCCGCGAAAATACTCGGGCTGATGCTGGTTGTAGTCCATCACTTCTTGGTAGACCCGACAGCGAATCAAATCGCTCACCGTAATCCGCTTGGTTGGCACGGTCAGTCTAAACAGCGGCTGCTGAGTGCCCGAAGTCGTGGTGTCGCAGATTTGCAGTTGTGTAGACATGATGCGGCTGCTCTCCAGCGCAGGACTATTTCAGGATTCAGTTGGCCCAAGGCCAATTCCGGTGACGTCCCCTATTTTTTGGAATGTAGCTAGTGGCCAAATTTTCAGATTTTTAGCTCTTTCGCAGCAGGCCCGTCCCCTATCTGAAAGCTGGGTAGCGAGATGAAACCGAGACGGTAGCGAGTCCTCTCGGCTAACCACAGGTAGTATTCGCGCTGTGGGAGCCGCCAGCACCATATGCTTGAATCGATGTCTGGAGTACCGCACACATTGGAGTAATGCTTTTGACGTTGCCAACATCTCCATTACTGCTTAAGCCCTTACTAAGAAACCAGGGGTGCGCAAGGCACCATTTATTTATCAGTCCTGCCTCAAATCTGGTGCGTAGCGGGAACTCAGGTCGAACTTCTCCTCAGTCGTGCATGTAAGCCAGGGTGATGACCTCGCCATTGGCTCGACCTGCAACCATTAGAAACCCTTCCAGCACCTCAGAGTCTCCGATGCGATATACATGGAAGTCCTCTACTTCAGGTGCATCAAAGGCAGCGGCTAATATCTTTGCCTTAGCCGCATTGGCCTGGACTGATCTACCCTCTATTCCATCTTGAAAGCTGATATTGATATCCATTTTGTCAGATAGGCGATCCTCGTAATCCAGCCCAGCCGCCCTAGTCGCATCTCTTAAATCGCGGAAGAAATCAGCCTGAACATTGATGGGACGTTGATAGATGCGTTTCCAGCTTTGTAGCCAATCAATGAAACTACTCCTTCTCTGACAATCCGAGACGTAGTATTGATAATGCTGCAGGGCAACATCATCTAAGTCGCTTCCCGGCTCCACCCGATCATAGAAAACAGCCGCAGCCCAACCATCCTTGCGAGGTGGCCCATAAATTTCAATCAAATCAAGGACATACTGGGGCAGTAAAGATAGGGCACTCATCTTGACCATCCTTCAGATTTGCTGGCGACAACTTTCAATTCGAGATAAAAGAACGGGACGGCGTGCCTGGTGCCAGCCCTGCCCTCCATCATGGAAAGGATGCCAGCCTGCAACCAGCAGCGGGCCACCTTCGCTAGCCATCCGCTGCCCCAGCACAGGCAAATGTCCCTTAGGGGCCGTCTCGTTGAAGCTTAGTTGGTTGTCTTACAACCAACCGAGTCCCAGGTCGAGAATAGCTTGGTTCCAGTCAAATCCAGCTTCTGGAGAGTTTGTGGCTAAAGAGTCTTCAGTTTGCTGTGCTGTAGCCGTCTCTTGATCTCGCCATCCAACACAGGTGCCAAACATTTCCCAGGCTTCGGATAAATAGCGATCAGGACTACCACAGGCATGCCAGATTTGCGCCTGCACACTCAAGCCGAAGCGGCCCTGGCTGTGCTCAACCCACAGATCGTCAATGGCACACAGAGCGTCACAGGGAAATGTGGCCAGGTCTTGGGGCTGCAGCGTAAAGGTTACTCTTTTCCCTTCTGTAACCCACATCATACAAGTTGCAGTCTCTTCATCCGCCGGCTTGCCATTCTTTGGCTTGCAGTAGGTTGCGCAGCCGGAAAAACTCCATGGTGATCGCCCAAGCGATGATTGCCTGATTTTAGCTTCAAGGAAGTGCCTACTCACATCTTGCACCTTTGCTGAAGAGATGAGAGAAAAGGGCGTGAAACCTATACATAGCAAGAATCATGAAAAATCTTGCCCACGCCCAGGAGCTAATTTACCAACTGCCCACTACGTCACGCCCAATGCTGTTGAGCAGGTGGTCAATCTCACCGATGAGCGTCGCCACATCCTGTAATTCTTGGGAGCGCCTTGTCGGAAATACTATTTCCTCTGTTGAAACTGCTGGTTAATTTTCGCTGTGACAGTTCAAAGGCCGGAATGTGGGAGCGAAGGTTCTAACCCTGATACTGGCGTTGAGTAGTTGCTGAGCGCGCAACTCTTATCGATGAGGCTCAGGCAACCGCTTTAGTCTTCATTGCCCAATCTCGGACGATAGCCGCAAGCGATCCACTATGACGTCTCAATATATTCGGCAGTCAGGGATTGCAGCACTTGGTCTGTGGTGCTGCGCCAGCCGATGATACCGCCCTGGGAAATCACCATATCTAAGGTGGCTTGCTTAAACTCAGGGAAATAGCTGGCCGTGGCATCTTCCACTAGCAGGCAGCTATAGCCGCGATCGTTCGCTTCTCGTAACGTCGTTTGCACACAGACCTCAGTCGTCACCCCAGTCACAATTAGATGGGTGATGGCCTGGGTTTGGAGCTGGTCAGCCAGGTCGGTCGCGTAAAATGCGCCTTTGCCGGGTTTGGCAATCACCGGTTCCCCCGGCAGCGGAGTCAGTTCAGAAATGATCGCGTTGCCCGGTTCATTCAACACGAGGATGCGACCCATCGGCCCTAAATCCCCGATTTTCAGAGCGCTGTTGCCCCGTTGGCGTTTGCTGGGCGGGCAATTAGATAAATCCGGGGGATGGCCCTCAATGGTTTGAAAGATAGGAAGTCCCAGCTTCCGAAAGCCCTGTTGTAACGCTTGAACCTGGGGAATGATTGAGCGCAGGGGGCGAACATCGTTCCCCAGGGCTGCGCCAAAGCCGCCGGATTCGAGAAAATCGCGCTGCATGTCGATAATCAGCAGGGCAATGCCGCGATCTGGCAGGGGATAAGGATAGGGTTGGGCAGGAATCGTCAGCATAGGGATTATAGGGATACAGGCTAGGGTTGGCGCGGATTACCGCTCCCCTGGGCAGCAGGGACAGTCGGCATCAAGATAGGGAAAGGCGTTAGACCGTTTCAGCCGACTCGAACTGGACAGGTTTAGCCCACACGACAAAAACGATGCAGCCTTCATCACTGGTGACTCGGTGGCGGCTGTGGGGCGGGTTGACGACCAGGGTGCCCGCAGGATAAGCGCCATTTTCGTCAGATTGACTGCCAGAAATCACCAGGATGTGTTCAAATCCCGGATGGTTATGACTAGGAACCTCAGCCCCCGGCTGATAGCGCAATAGGGCCGCCGCTACACCGTTGGGGGCAGCCGGGTAGAGCGGGTAAATTTCAATGCCGGGGCGAAAAGGTTGCCAGGGTAGCCGCTCTGGATGATCAGCAAGGTCGCCGAGCTGAGGGATGACGATAGAGGCAGGCGTCGAAGAAGCAGGCATAAAGATTTCGGGTTAATGTCCGGCCATTTTCTGGCCCAGAAGTTTGAGGTCGGCTTGGTCGGCTGGGCTTTCGTAGACGAGCTGGCCGTCGCTGATGACGAGGATGCGATCGCAGAGTTTCAGCAGTTCATCGAGGTCTTCGCTGACTAACAGCACGGCTACCCCGCGATTGCGGGCGGCGACGAGCTGACTGTGGATAAAGTCCACCGCCGAAAAATCTAGGCCGAAGCAGGGGTTGGCGGCAATCAGCAGGTTGATGTTGGCTGAAGACAGTTCCCGCGCTAGGACGGTGCGCTGGACGTTGCCCCCAGAGAGGTAGCCGACGGGGGTTTCGACTGACGGCGTTTGGACTGAAAACTGCTGCACGAGGGCTTTGGCGGCTTGCCGGATTTTGCTAGGGCGCAGCAGCCAGCCGCCTTTGGCCTGGGGCGGCTGGTCAAAGGTGCGTAGGGCCATGTTCTCGGCTACGGTCATGTGGGGCACACAGGCATTGCGCAGCGGTTCTTCTGGCAGAGTGTAAACCTGGTGTCGGGCCATTTCAGATCGGGTGGCTCGATAGTCGCAGCCTTTGACCCGGATGGTGCCCTGGGTGGGGGGCCGCTGGCCGGAGAGTACTTCTACGAGCTCACGCTGGCCGTTGCCAGAAACCCCCGCAATGCCGACGATTTCCCCTTGGTTGACGGTGAGGTTCACGTTAGTCAGGGCTGGCAGCCCGTTGTCCCGGTCTGCGGCTAGATTTTGCAGGGCAAGGATCGGCTGGGGGTCGGGGTAGGGCAGCCGCGCCATCGCCGTGGCGGTGCGCTGTTCTCCTAACATCATCTGAGCCAGATCATCCACGGTTAGGGTTTCTAGGGAACCCTGACCGGCGTTTTTGCCCTTGCGTAGCACTGTGACCCCGTCGGCAAAGGTGGTAACTTCCCGAAATTTATGGGAAATCATCAAGACGCTGAGCTGTCCCGCAGTCACGGCTTCTCGCAAGAGCCCCAGCACTTCATCGGCTTCACCGGGGGTTAATACCGAGGTGGGTTCATCCAAAATCAGGATGCGGCTGTTGAGATAGAGTTGCTTGAGAATTTCCAGCTTTTGCTTTTGACCAGCGGCAAGTTGGGCAATGGGAGCCTTGAGGTCAATCTGGAATGGCGCGGTGGCCATGAATGCCTCTAGCTGTTCGTATTCCGTTTTCCAGTTAATCCACTGGCGGTTGTCGTAGCGCGACAGCACGAGGTTTTCGGCTACGGTCATGGCCGGGACGCAGGTGAAATGCTGATACACCATGCCGATGCCGTGGTGGTGGGCATCTTTGGGGCTAGCAATGGTGCGGGAGCGTTTGCCGACGAGAATATCCCCGGCGGTGGGGGTGTAGAAGCCCATGATGCATTTCACCAGGGTGCTTTTCCCTGCGCCGTTTTCGCCCAGGAGGGCGTGAAAGCTGCCGGAGGGCACCTTGAGGTTGACTTGATCCAGGGCGGTGAAGCTGCCGAATTGCTTGGTTAAGTTGACAACTTCTAGCTCTGGGGGCGCGACTGGGGTAAGGCGACTGACCGTGGAGGTTTCCATAGAACCAGGGAGGCTAGGGGGGCAGGGGAATTCCGGAGCAGCTAACGTTCTGGCAGGGATTAGGTCAAGGCTTCAATCAAGGCAGAGGACGGGGCGACCGCGCCAAAGACGCCGCCCTGCATTTTGATCATCTTCAGCGCAGCCAGGTAGTTGCCGTAGTCGGTGGCTCCAGTGCAGTCGGACAGCATCAGGCATTCGTAGCCGCGATCGTTAGCGTCTCGCATGGTGGTGTGGACGCAAACGTCGGTGGTGATGCCGGTGAGGATCAGGTTTTGGATGCCGCGACGGTGCAGGATTAAATCCAGGTCGGTGGCGTAGAAGGAGCCTTTGCCCGGCTTGTCGATGATGATTTCTCCTGGCAGGGGCTGAAGTTCTGGAATGATTTCCCAGCCCGGTTCTCCCCGAACTAAAATCCGGCCACAGGGGCCAGGGTCGCCAATGCCAGCGCCAATTTGCTGCGATCGCCACTGTTTATTGGCGGGCAGGTCGGCCAGGTCGGGCCGGTGGCCTTCGCGGGTGTGGAGGATGGTGAAGTTGCGATCGCGCATCACTTGCAGCAGCTTGGCGATGGGTTCAATCGGGGCGCGGGTGAGGGAGAGGTCGTAGCCCATTTTGTCTACATAGCCGCCGATGCCGCAGAAGTCGGTCTGCATATCGATCACAATCAGGGCGGTGTTGTCGGGGCGGAGGTCGCCGTTGTAGGGGTAGGGGTAGGGTTCGGCGTTGAGGAAGAGGCCCATGGTGAGTTTGAGGATG
>PXDR01000096.1 GCA_003566335.1 Cyanobacteria bacterium T3Sed10_344R1 | reverse complement strand
GGATTTTTTCTACGGGATTGTGCCCAGCTACGGATTAGCGATTGTTGCCCTTACCTTGGTCATTCGCTTTGCCCTGTACCCGCTGAATGCAGGCTCTATCCGCAACATGCGCCGCATGAAGGTAGCCCAGCCTGCCATGCAGAAGCGGGTGAAAGAACTACAGGAGCGTCATAAGGACGATCCGACCAAGCTGCAAGAAGAGATGGGCAAGGTTTACAAGGAATTTGGCAACCCCTTAGCGGGTTGCTTTCCGGTGTTGCTCCAGATGCCGATTCTGTTTGCCCTGTTCGCCACTCTGCGGGGGTCACCCTTCTCTGACGTGGCCTATGACGTCAATTTCCAGATTCTTCCCCAAGAGAAAATTGAGCAAATTCAGCCTCAAGCTTTCAGCACTGGGCCAAAAACGCTCTACATCGACGATGGCACCCACTACCCGCTGACGGCAGTGGTGCCGGGCGGTAATCGCCTGGCGGTGGGGGAAGCCACTGACATCCGCCTCCAGACTGCCGAAGAGGGCAAGTCGCTACAGGCGTTGCTAGACGAGTACACCGAGCACCAGCAAGAGCTGGTTCCCAAACTTGAAATCACCAAGGGCCAAGAACTGCTGCAGCTAAGGGATGACGGCACAGTCGTGGCCTTAGGCACCGGAGACGCCACGGTTAAGGTGACTGTCCCTGGTCTGGCGGCTGGTAAAGGCTTCCTGTTTATCAAAGCCCTAGGCCGCATCGGTGTGATGGGTGATGAAGGGGATATCCACTGGGACATCCTGGGTATGGTGCTGTTCTTTGGGGTTAGCCTCTACCTCAACCAGGTGCTCTCCGGTCAGCAGGGCAGTAGCGACAACAGTCAGCAAAACACCATTAACAAGCTGACCCCGGTTCTGTTCTCCGGCATGTTTCTGTTCTTCCCCCTGCCAGCCGGAGTGTTGATGTACATGCTGATTGCCAACCTGTTCCAAACCCTGCAAACCTTCATCCTGTCTCGGGAACCCCTGCCCGAAAATCTGCAAAAGATTCTGGATGCTGAAGCGGCGAAGAAAGGAGATGGTCGGGAAGCTCTACCGTTCGAGCGTCGGTCTTCCAAAAAGAAAGCAAGCTAGGCTAGTCAGCTAGCGCGGCATGGCAAGGTCTGGGGATACAGCGGGTTAGGGGTATGGATCACACAGCGGGAATCAATTGGCTCACGACCTTGCTCAGTCTGCAAGGGGTCACGGCAACGGTCAGTAGCCAGATGCGCAATGACGGCACGGGCGATGACTGCTGGCTGGTGATTGATTCAGCCCCCCTGTCGCCTGATCAAATTCAGGCGATTCAAGGAGAGCGAGGGGCGGTGCTAGATGCGGTTCAGTATCTGGCGAACACCACCCTAAACCTTGGCAAGCCTCGGGAGCAGCAGCAGGCGTATACCGTCGAGCTAGACGGCTATCGCACCCGGCGCTTAGCGGAACTCCAGCAGCTTGCTGAAGAGGCAGCTGAGCAAGTGCGGCAAACGGGCGAGCAGACTGCAATCCCTGGCTTGTCCTCGGCGGAGCGGCGGCAGGTTCACCATCTGCTGACGGACTACACCGATTTAGAGACCTTCAGCCAGGGGACAGAGCCCGATCGGCGGTTGGTAGTGCGTCCGGTTTCAGCATCGTCTGATCCAGAGGCGTCTGAGTCAGATGTTTCTGCCCCCAGCGGTTCAGCAGACGCCCCAACCCAATAGCGCCTGGCTCAAGCGCTAACTTCTAGAACGATGCCCCCCAGTGCGTAGAGGCAGTAGGCCATGGATGCGATCTCGATTCCCCAATTGCTCAAGATGGCTGAGCAACGCCAAGCTTTTGAATTTCGCGAACATCTGGCAAGTTTAGAAACCCTGACGCCGGTTCAAGGTCATCTGAGTGTGCGCCACTGTGGTGGGTATTTAGAGGTGACGGGCAGTGCTGACACGATTGTCACCCTAGCTTGTCATCGCTGTTTGCAGCACTATAACCACCGGCTACAGCTGGATGCGTCGGAGTTGATTTGGCTAGAGGAGCCTGAGCCCCCGACCTTTGGGGCTGAGGTGGAAGTGGACTATGACGATTTAGTCGAAACCCTTCCCCCGAACGGGCTATTCCACCCGGACAACTGGATTTATCAGCAGCTTTGTTTGGCGATTCCCCACCGTCAGTTGTGCGATCGCAACTGTTCTGGCATTGACCTCTCCCCCGAGATTATTACTGGCGGAGATGATGTTGACCGGCGCTGGGCGGGCCTAGCAGCACTCAAGCAGCAGCTCGGGGAAGCCGACCCGCCGCGCTAGCCGTGTCTAGCCCTCGGCCAGGGGCAGCAGCAGCCGAGAAGCGGTTGAACCCCCGGTACAAACATTAAGCGTGATCACCTGAGCGGCGAGTAAAGAGCTGTTGGCGGCTGACGCACCCGTACCAGGATTGACCGCATACGCCGGGAAGCAGGCCCCGCTGAGGCTAAGTCGCAGAGCTTGTCCTACTTCGAGGGAGAAGGAGGTGGGTTGGAGCGTTAGTCTAACCAACTGAATCGGCTGGGTGGCGTTCATGCCATTAGCTTGAGGGCTAGGGGTTGGAATGCTGGCGGTTTGGGGACTGGCATCCACCCGGCAATAGCCCTGGGTCAGGTTGTACACGGTGCCCTCCGGCTGAACGCGGGACACAATGGCACAGAGATCAAAGCTCGGGGCGTCAGCACTACAGTAAATTTCCACGGCAATCTCTCCCGCGACCGCTAGGGGTTGGGTCAGGGGAGGGCTGGTGTAGGTGGCAATATCTGTGCGACAGTCCATCGCCGACCGTTCAAAGCTGCCCCCTGGCATGGCGGCATGGCCACCGAGAGCCGGGACGGGCCGCCAAGGGTCGTGGACAAGGGTACTAACGCTGGCGGTCTGGGGCGGGGTAGAGGTGAGGCTGCCTTCGTCATCCCGCAGGTTAGCTAACCCCCGGCTGTGCAGGTAGTGGGACTGCTGGGGGCTAGGGGGCCAATGGTCTAAGCTGCGCCAGCGGTTTTGGCCCATCTCGAACAGGTGAATTGGGGCGGCCTCTAGATCGGCGGCGGGCTTGCCCTTGAGCCAGTGGTCAAACCAGCGAATTTGTAGTTGATCGATGGGGCTATTGGCGCTGGGGCCATAGTCCTGTGACCCGACTCGGCGACCCCAGGGCAGATGACCCCAGGGGCCAATCCATAAGGGTTGTGTCCAGGGGGGCAAAGACTTGCGATCGCAACTTGCCTGCATCTGCTTAAACAACCGCATCGTTCCCCGCAGGTAGGGGTCAAACCAGCCGCCGATATGCAGCATGGGCAGATCCACCTCGGTCAACTCCGGCTTCAGCTGCTGCCAGTAAGCATCCCCCTGGGGCCGATCCAGCCAATCATGGAAAAACGAATCTGGTGCGAGATCCTGCAAAATCTGAGGCCGGGCCGGGATGCGATCGGTCAGGGGCAGATTGCGGGCTGCTTCATAGAGCTGTTGATAGGCAGTTTCATCTCCCTGGCGGCGGGCGGTTTCTGCGGCTAGCTGTAAGGCCCAACCCAGCCCAGCCTGGAGACACAGGGCTCCGTTTTCATAGGCCCAATCGGCATAGAGGTCATAGCCGACCATGGCTGGGGCCAGCGCTTTCAGGGCCGGGGGCCGGGTCGCCGCTGCGTAGAGCTGGGTCATGCCCTGGTAAGAAAAGCCGTACATGCCCACCAGGCCGTTGCTCTTGGGCAGTTGCGCTGCCCACTGCACCGTCGCCTGACCATCCTCAACTTCGGCGGCAAACAGGCGGAACTCGCCCGTTGAGCTACCCCGACCCCGCACATCTTGAATCACCACGATGTAGCCCTGGGCGGCATACCAGCGAGGATGGGCATAGACCACCGTCGATGCGATCGCCCGGCCATAGGGCTGCCGCATCAACAGCACCGGAAACGGGCCATCGCCTTCGGGCGTATAGACATCGGCATCTAGACGAACGCCGTCCGCCGTGGTCAGAGATGCCTGAACACAAGTCACCATCACCATACGCCGCGCTCCAGTTTCTGCCCCTGACAGCTTAGCTGGATCGCCGCAGCACTGCTAAATCTTCGTCATCTAGGGTTACCGGGGTACCGCTGCGAATCAGCTCGGCAAAGTCTTCGTTGGGCACCATGATACACAGGGCGTAGAGCCGCCCTTCCCCCGTGTTTTCAATCACGTGGATGCCGTTAGGCGGCACCAGAATGCTGTCCCCCGACTGAATCGACACCACCTTGCCGTCGCAGATCGCCCGGCCTTCCCCTTTGAGAATAAAGAACATTTCAACCGCAAGCTGGTGGCGGTTGGCCGGGGTTTTGCCCCCTTGGTCAAAAATCTCGACGCAGTAGGTCAAGGACATATTGGCCACCGTGGGATCAAACACGATGGCTAACCGGTTGGTGTCCTGGGGACTGATGCGAAATGCCTGGTAGTCCTTGGGCGACTTGAACACCGGCATGACGCAACTGGTAGGCAGCTGGCAAGTATCCATGATTTAGGCCAAAAGGAAAAAGTGAGGCCGACAGAAAAAACAAGGCCACAGCACCAGACTATCCCAGGGGATTCCTAGACAGCCGATATTCGTCAGCCTAGCCAGGAAACTCCTGACTCGGCAGTAACGCCCACAACAGTTTGCGGGGCAGCGTCAAACCGAGGGGGGTTCCGGTCAGCCAAGTTCAGACCCTAGCCATCCAGCTTTCTCCGAAAAAGGTGAAATACTGGGGAAGAACTGGAACGGTAGGTCACAACTGTTCTACTTAAGGGTTCCAGGGTGTTCCAGCTCGATCTGGCTGATCTGCGCAACGACATGGCCACCATTCTGATCATTGATAATGACCCGAAAACCGTCAGGTTGCTGCAGCAAATGCTCTTTGCCCAAGGGCACCGGGTGGTGGCCGTTGACACGGGGGCAGCGGGGTTAGATCAAGCTCAGCAACTTCAGCCCGCGCTGATTATTTGTGCTTGGGATTTGCCGGGTCAGTTAACGGGCCTCAAGGTTTGCCAACAAATTAAGCAAAATCCTCGCCTGTCCACCTTTTTGCTGCTGTTGACCCGCCGCAATAACAGTGCCAGCCGGATTCAGGGGCTGAAGGCGGGGGCAGATGATCTGCTGACCAAACCGGTGGATTTAGCGGAGCTGACGGCTCGACTCCAGGCTGGGCTGCGGCTGCACCAACTCACCCGAGATTTACAGCAGCAAAAGCAGCTTTTGGAAGCGGAGCTAGCGGAAGCGGCGGCCTATGTTCAGTCCCTGCTGCCGTCTCCCCTCACCGGAAAGGTGCCGATTGAGGCGCGGTTTATTCCCTCACGGCAGTTGGGGGGTGATTGTTTTGACTATTACTGGCTAGACCCAGATTATTTGGCAATTTACTTGCTGGATGTGTCTGGTCATGGTTTGGGCTCAGCCCTGCTGTCTACGTCGGTGCTGAATGTGCTGCGATCGCAATCTTTGCCGGGGGTTAACTTCTACCGCCCAGAAAGCGTATTGCGTGGGCTGAACGAAACCTTTCAGATGAGCGATCAGCACGAAAAGTATTTCACGATTTGGTACGGCGTCTACAACCAGGCGAGTCGTCAACTGTCGTTTGCCAGCGCCGGTCATCCGCCAGCGGTGTTAATTTCCCAAGCCTCAGCCACGGCCCCGGTTGCCGTGCAGCATCTCCGCACCCCTGGGCTGCCGATTGGCATGTTGAGCGAAGCCAGCTTCACCTGGAAGCGTTGCCAGGTACCGCCTAGCAGTCGCCTCTATGTGTTTAGTGATGGGGTTTATGAAGTTGGCCCCAATCCAGCCAATTTGTTGGGGCTAGAGGGCTTTGTGGACTTACTGATCAAACGAACCTTGGCGTATGACTTGAATGCTTTAATTGCCAAAATTCAGGACTATAACCAGCAGGCTTGGCTTAGCGATGACGCCTCCCTGCTAGAGATTCATTTGGCTTAGGTCGAGGAACGCGCCATCCGCTGATCAAACTCGGCCCGATCTCGCAGCACTTCAAAGACCCGATCCATACTGGTGAGTTCAAACAGCATCCGCACCTGGTCATTGACTGAGCAGATGTACATGACGCGGTTCATAGCCTTGAATTTTTTCAGCGCCACCACCAGCGCCCCCAGCCCAGAACTATCGACAAAAGACACGTGCTGCAGGTCAATGAGTACGGTCTCAATGCCTTGCTCTAGCGCCTCATCAACTTGTTGTCGAAAGCTCTCAGCTTCGGTGCTGTCTAAAATGCCTGAGGGCTCAATAATGCTGACGGCTGCGCTCATCTGACTCGGGTGGATAAAACGTCAATTGATGAAATTTGAGGCAATCGGACTGCAGTGGCTGTGAAAAGTAGCTATGAAAAGGGTCTTATCATCCTACCGCCAACCCAGGGAAAAAAATGGCTCCAGGCTGGTGATTAGCATCGACCATCACCACTAAATCTACGGCCTGATTGGCGGTGCTTCCAGCAATCAGCGGCTGGATAAATAGCTCGGGGTGCAGGGCTTGCCAAAAGTAAATGACGAATTGATCGATGGTGTCATCAGATAGCCCCGCTTTGCCCGTGGCTTTCATGTCGTGTTCAGCCTGTCGCCGCCACTGCTGGCTGAGGCGATAGTCGGGGGGACACAGCACCATCAGCCGATCCAGCAAGTCCCAGAGGGGGTGATAATCCCGCAGCCGCTGATTACAGTCTTGGGCAAATTGGCAATCGGTCTCAGTTTGAATTGGCCAGGGAGGCTGGGCTAGGGCCGCAGCAAGCTGGTCAGGCGGCAGGGAACGAAGGCCGACAAACCAGCCTTCAAACAGCACAATGTCGATGTCGTTGACGGGGTCTGGGGTGGTGCGATCGCCCTGGCCGCTGTGCAGGGACTTATCGAACCGGGGCAGGTCAACGGTGCGATCGCCCTGGCGCAATTGGCTCAGCACCT
>PXDR01000093.1 GCA_003566335.1 Cyanobacteria bacterium T3Sed10_344R1 | reverse complement strand
GGTCGCACCCGCGCCCAGGGCTACAACGGCCCGGCTCGCTGGGACTGGATTGCCCAGGTGAAAGCCCCCCTGACTATTCCAGTGATTGCGAATGGCGACATCAATGACCTAGAGAGCGCGATTCGCTGTCTAGAGCAAACTGGGGCCGATGGCGTCATGTGCTCCCGAGGCACCCTAGGCTATCCCTTCTTAGTCGGGGAAATTGACTACTTTCTCAAAACTGGTGAGGTAATGCCGCCGCCCACAATTCTAGAGCGGCTGACCGTCGCCCGAGAACATCTACTGCTGCTGTGGCAGTACAAGGGTGAACGCGGCATTCGCCAAGCCCGCAAGCATATGACCTGGTACGCCCGAGGCTTTGAGGGTGCAGCTGACCTGCGGGATCAGCTTTGTCGGATTGATTCCGTTGATCAAGGCTGCGATCTGCTCGATCAGGCAATGGCCCAGCTTGCCCCAGTCCTCACCCCGGTGCCAGCACTGGTTTAGACGTTGGTCTGTGCTCAGACCCAGCTATTTCAGATCCAACAACCCCGATTCTTTCAGCTTGGGGTTAAACCGCAGCTCCATCGTCACCCCGCGCTCTTTTAGGGTATTGAGCACCTCGCCTTCTACCCGGCGGGCAATTTTTTTCAGCAGCTTAGGCCGATCTAAACCGTCTCCGGTGTCATATGCATGCTGTTCATCTGCCGTCATCTGCTGCTTCGCATCAATCGGCTGCGTCCACAGTGTGAGATCGGTGCCGTTGCCAGTAGGCACGTCGCCATTTTCCGCAATCCAGGCATCCCGCAACCCTTCTAGCAAAGCCCGACTGGGGCGTTCGACCGTCTGCACCTTGACCCAGTGACAAGCCTGAGGCTGCCGCACTAGGTGCTGGCGCAGGCTCAGCCCTACATCTCGGGAATAACCGACGTACTGCAACTGCTCGGTAGCATCCAAGATGGCGTAAATCCCGACCTTGCCGTTAAAGTCTGCGGTCAGAGTGCCGGTGTCGTCTAAGTAGGGGACGGGGGAGAGGCTGGCCAGGGTTGGTGAGGGTGCGGAGGGGGGCATGGTTCTTGGCTGTTGGCTGTTGGCTGTTGGCTGTAAGGCCAAGAGCTAATAGCTAATAGCTCTTGGCGAGGCATGGGGAGAGTTAGGTCTGGGAGTTGAGTTTTTGATAAATGGCACAGAGTCGGCTGGGCTGGAAGATTTTGGCTTTGAACATGAACGGAGGGGGCACGTTAATGATCACGTGGGTGGGGGACTGGTGATATTGCTCAAATTCTGGGGGCATGCCCCTGGGGGTCTGGCGCGTGTAGGGGACTGGCTGAAAGAGCTGTTCGGTGAAGTGAACCTGCTCGCAGTCTGCTTGCTGGGCGACTTGGGCCAGAAAGCTTGGCTGGGTCAACAGCTCAAAGAGTTGGGCCTGACAGGCTGCATCTAAACTGAAGCTGCTGTCAAACTGGTCAATGATTTTGATGCGCGCCATAGACAAAGATAAAAAATCGGGTCAGGGGGCTCACACGGAGATTTTGCACCAGGTGACTTGAACCGGCAAAGTGTGGCAAGTCCCACCGTAAGGGGTTTTTGGGGCTTTGACTATGCCCTTGTTACGTCTGCTTACACAGGCGCTAAAAGCTAACGCCATGTTTAAGAAATCTAGCGTTTCCTAAACATGGCGCAATCTTTCGTTACGGCACTCTCAGAATCTCTATGATTATGTAACCTACGTTACTTTTTGGGAGCTTGATAATGAAGCCAGTTTTGCCGAGGAAGCCCTTAGGCCAATCTATTCCGTTTGGGCTGTTGCTGCTGGTGGTATGCCTGTCTGTGGTGGGATTTATGACTTGGCAGAGCACGGTTCTGCCCTAGCAAAGAAAGCTGGCTGCTGTTGGGTTTCACTGCGTTTCACCCAACCTGCGAGAACACCAATCTGAACCCGAATCTGCAATGTTGACGATGTCCTAGAGTCGTCGCAGCAGGTTTGGGCCGTGGGTGTCTGTCCCGCAGGTGCTCAATAGCCCAAACTGGTCGGCCAACTCAGAGACTGCCGCCGTTTGTCGGGGGCTGGGTCGCCATTCTTCTGGGTTGTCGTAGGCGTAGTAGGTCTCGACGCCGTCAATGCCGAGATGGGCGGCGGCGGTAATCAAGACATCAACCCGGGTGCGATAGCGAGCCGGGTGGGCCAGGACAGCGAGTCCTCCGGCGCTTTGGATGGCGTTGATAATTTTGTGGGCTTGCCGCAGTTCCCCGAGTGCCCCCCCACTTTGTAGGTAGGGCTCCATTTCGACGGCATCGGGCCGGAAGCCATAACCCAAGAGGTGCACTTCGGTTTCGGCGAGCAGCCCGTTAATTTCTACCCCTGGCCAAATTCGCGGTAGACGATTGCGGTTGCGGTTGCGTCCGCCCAAAGAGGCCGGATGCCTCCAGCGCCAGTCTTCCATCCAGGTGAGGGCACGTTTGTAGCCTGCGATGCTGTGGTGGTCGGTGATAGCCATGCCCAAAAGCTGAATGGCGACCGATTGTTCCATCAAAGCCTCGGGGGTCAAGCGACCGTCTGAGCAGACGGTGTGCATGTGGAAGTTATAGAAATGTGGGCAGCTCTCGGCATTGACTGCTTTAAAAATCTGCTTGAGTGCCAGGGTGCTTTGCGGCGTTTCTCGGTTCCGGGCAGAAGCGATCGCCGGACTAACCGTCATAAGAGGTTACGGAATAGTTAAGGACTTCCTATTCATCATACCCAATGTGATAGGTAGCACTACACCCTTTTCTGGGGAGGCGAATGATCCCCGAGACGGAATTGGGAGAGAGAAACCAATATTTGGCTGGGATGGGGGTGCGATCGCAACTCCCTGATCCGCAACTTGGGCCGGGGTTAGGGCTGGATTCTTATCGCCTGCCATCGTCTGAATTAACTTCTGTCAGGGACTTCTGGCGATTGAGTAGAGCCGACCTTGATGGAGTACGGGGCGCTAGGCTGAAGAACTGCCTGCTGGTGGCGAACCCAGCAATATGAACTTTGCTGCCAATCCTTAACAAGTCCCTAAGTTTTTCTGCGACTGCCTGCCCATAACAGCATTGCGGCCCAATGACGCTATTTAAGCCATTGAGCCGCAAGTACAGGAAGCTTCAGAGCGGGTTAATCAGGGCAGGTTAATCAGGCTGCTGAATTACGCAGCGTAATTAAACAGGGTGTCTAAGTAGATGCGGGACGCTCTGCGATCGCTCTCGCCGTTTTGCAGCAAGAACAGGGAGAGGGCTGCCGAAAACACCCGATCTTGATCCCAAGCGGGATGGGTGTCTAGGTATTGCTTGAGGGACTCGTGGAGTTCTTCGGGAATTTCGGCCAGGATACTGACGGTGACTTGCATCGGAAACCTCAATGAGTTGCAGCAGGGACAGTTGATCGGGGTCAAAAAGCGCCGAGAATGCAGCAGGCCGTAGACAGAGCGGCCCGCCACAGAAGGTCGGACAAAAAATGAGCTGCTTTTTGACAAGCCAAGCTTGCGCCAATCCGTCTTGGGCCTATCTGTCACACTCCCCAAAATTGTGGGTGTTAGGAGGGCAGATATACGGCGCAAGACAGAGCGCTTGTGTAGGTCGGTCGCATCATTGTGCGCTACCTGGGGGGAGGGTTGTCAATGTTGCGAACCGTTGCAGAATCCTTCCAAGAAAATCAAGGTTTACGACAGAATGGGCCTTTGAAGCGCTTTTCATTTACATAACTTCATGAAAACGAGGAATTTCTCAGGAAAAAGGCGGCTTATCTGAAAATGGTGGGCAAAACCTCAGGAGCCGTATGATTGCGTTGAAATCTGTGGAAAACTCCGGGTCAGTCTGTGGAAAAGCCTGGGAAAATCTGTGGAGACCATGTGGATTTCGTGGGGAAAACTCGGTTAGAAGATAAGAATTGCAAAATCTGATCCCAATTTGGGGATTGTAAATTTTCCCGTGTTCGGCGGTCGATTGTTCAGCCTGAACAGTCCAGTTGTGGCGGATTTCCGGGCCAGATCTCCACACCAGGTTTACGGGACGCTACGGGACAGATCGACCGGGATTTTGCCCTGATAGGTCAACCCGTCAGGGGTGAGGTGAAACTGGTAAGGCAGAATCGTCACCCCGGCTGCCGCTGCCTGGCGCAGCAGATCGCCATACTCGGGGTCGGCTTCGTCCCCTGGCGAAAACACCTGGCAGTCGCCTCGGTTGATGAAATACAGCATCACCGCTTTGGCCTCAGCCTCTAGGCCCATCAGTTCTCGCAGATGCTTTTGGCCTCGGGTCGTGACGGTGTCGGGGAACAGGGCGCGATCGCCTTTGGCCCAGGTGGTGCTTTTGACTTCGATGTAGGTGGGTATGCCGTCGGCCCCAGTGAGCATGAAGTCGATGCGGCTCTTGCGATCGCAGCCATAAACCACCTCAGACCGCAGGGTTTGATAATCCGCTAGTTCCGGCCACAGCCGCGCTTCTAGGGCAGCCCGCACCACTCGGTTGGGCAGGGCAGTATTCACCCCTACCCAGGTCGGCTGCGTATCGTGAACCTCCACCAGTTCCCAGGTATAGGCCAGCTTGCGCTTAGGGTTATCGCTGCGGGACACCATCACCCGGCTATCCACCGCCGAGATGCCGGTCATTGGCCCGGTATTGGGACAGTGAGCCGTAATCAGCTCTCCGGTCTCTAGCTCAATATCTGCCAGAAAGCGCTTATAGCGTTTGACCAATCGCCCTGGCAATAGGGGCGGTAGGGGATAATGCCAGGCTGGGATCGTTGGGGTACTGGCCTTAGGGTCTGGTGACGGGGATCCTGGCGACTGGGATCCTGGCGATTCAGCCCCCGGTGATTTAGTTTCTCGTGACTCAGAACTCATAGACCCAGCATCCGCAAAGCATCAGAGCAACTATAGCGCTCTGTTCTACAGCGCTTTGCTCTGTGCCACCAAGCCACCCAATCCTGCTCTAATGGGGGCTAGGGGGATTGCTGCGACCTGAGAAACTTGCTACGGTCTCTTGGCTAGGGAGCGCCGATCCTCTAGTTCCGTCTCCATTCATTCTTGACCTTATGTTCTGCCGCCGTACCTTCCTTGCCGCCCTCTCCGGTCTCCTACTGACCCTGCCCCTAGCCGCCTGCGGCTCCGGCGATAGCCCGACTCAGACCAGTGGCGATTCTGCTGAAGCGCCCCTCACTGTCGGGGCGATCCCCGACCAAGATGCAGAACTGTTGCAGCGGCTCTACAGCAAGCTGGCCGACTACCTAGAAGCGGAGCTAGGGGTACCGGTGGAATATCGCCCCGTGACCGACTACACGGCCTCCGTTACCGCCTTTCGCCTAGGGGATCTAGACCTGGTGTGGTTTGGCGCGGTAACCGGGGTGCAGGCCCGGATTCAGGTGGAGGGAGCCCAGGCGATTGCCCAGCGAGACATTGACGCTGGATTCCACAGTATTTTTATCGCCAACGCAGACAGCGGCATTCCCGAACTCACCGGCATTGAGGACTTAGAACAGCTCAAAGGCCGCAGCTTTACCTTTGGCAGCGAGTCCTCGACCTCGGGACGACTGATGCCCCAGTACTTTCTAGAGCAGGGCGGGGTGACGCTAGAAGATTTTCGCGGTGAGCCGGGCTTTTCCGGCAACCACGACGCGATTTTGCAGTTGGTGGAAGCGGGCACCTACGAAGTGGGCGTGCTGAATGAGCAGGTCTGGCTAGACCGACTGGCGGCGGGCGAGGTGGACGAAAGTCGGGTGCAGCAGATTTGGCGAACGCCGGAATATTTCAACTATCACTGGCTGATTAACCCCAGCGTGGAAGAACGCTACGGGGAGGGCTTCATCGAACAGGTGCAGGCGGCTCTGCTGGCCCTCGATGCCAATGACCCGGAGCAGGCGGAGATTCTAGCTCTGTTTGGGGCTGAGCAGTTTATTCCCACCGAGAATTCAAACTATGACGCGGTGGAGGAAATCGGTCGTGAAATTGGTCAAATCCAGTGAATTCGACGCCAGGATCAATCTCAGACTCCAGTAGAGGGGGACAGTCGAGCCCCGTTCAGGTCGGCCCTGGTTCGGCTCAGCAAGCGGCGATTTTCCAGCTGCAGCAGGTGGGGCGACAGTTTGGCGACTTCACCGCCCTGGAGGAGATCAACCTGACGATTTATCCCGGTGAGCGGGTGGCGCTGGTGGGCTCCAGCGGGGCGGGCAAAAGTACCCTACTGAATCTGCTGAATGGCACCCTCACCCCGTCAACGGGGGAGGTGTGGGCCTTAGGCTATGCCCTGAGCAAACTGCGGCCCCGAGCTTTGCGGCGGGTGCAGCGGCAAATCGGCACGGTCTACCAGCAGCATCACCTGGTGATGAATTTATCGGTGCTGAATAATGTGAATGCGGGACAGTTGGGCCGCTGGCCGTTGTGGAAGGCGACTTGGTCGTTGGTTTGGCCCCTGGGAGTGGCCCAGGCGACCCAAGCCCTGACCCAAGTGGGGATCGCGGAAAAGCGCCAGGTGCGGGTGGATCGACTGTCGGGGGGACAGCAGCAGCGGGTGGCGCTGGCTCGGGTGTTGGTGCAGGATCCCCAGGTGATTTTGGCGGATGAGCCTATTTCTAGTGTCGATCCGGAGCGATCGCGGGACTTGATGGACTTACTGCGGCGGCTCTGTGATCAGACCGGTAAGACCTTGGTGGTCAGCCTGCACGATATTGGGTTTGCTCGCAGTCACTGCGATCGCATGGTTGGTCTCAAACAGGGGCGGCTGTTGTTCGATGCCCCGACGGATCAGGTGTCGGAATCAATGATTGCTGATCTCTATCGACTGGAAGACTAATGGCCCAGGCGTCTTCGCCCCCATCGCTGCCGTCCGCTTTGCCCCCAGTGCGGCCTGGGTGGTTTTCTGCCAAGGGGCTGTGGTTGCTGGTGGCAGTGGGTGCGATCGCACTTTCCCTGCACCAAGCCGCCCCGGCGGG
>PXDR01000205.1 GCA_003566335.1 Cyanobacteria bacterium T3Sed10_344R1 | reverse complement strand
GAAAGGCGACGGGAACAGAGCTGATGGGACTGACCACTGGGGACATGGGGACGGCTAAGAAGAACGGCTGAAAAGAACGGTTAAGAAAAATAGACCTGTGTGTCAGCTTATCAAGAAAGGCGAGGGGAAAGCGGCGAAACGTCCTATCCGCACAGCCCCATGCATCCCGGCCCATCAGCTTCTATCCTGAGAATGGTTCTGATTGCTTGCTGATTTCTTTACTAACCCCTTTTTGAGCGAGTTTTATGGCCAGTCGCGATCTGCCGATACCGCCGCCATCCGCCGAAGACATCCCCGCCCATCTGCCCCGGCTAAACCTCTTCACCATGTTTCGCTTGGGCCTGGTGCAGATGGGCCTAGGCATCATGGCGATTCTGATGCTGGGGGTGCTGAACCGGGTGATGATTCAAGAGTTGGCCATCCCTGCCACTATCGTCGGCGGCAGCATTGCCATGTATCAACTGGTGGCCCCGGCCCGGATTTTGTTTGGTCAAATGACCGACTCCCGCACGTTTCTGGGCTATCACCGCACCAGCTATATCTGGCTGGGGTCGGGCCTGTTTGCGGTAATGGCGTTTGTGGCGGTGCAGGTGGTGTGGCAGCTTAACCGCAGCGCCGTAGCCACGGGCTGGTCGGGCACCACCTACGGCTGGGTGGCGATTTTGGCCCTGGCCTTTGCGGTCTACGGCCTCTGTATTAGCGCCACGTCTACCCCGTTTTTTGCCCTGATGGTAGATGTGTCGGACGAAGACAACCGGGGCAAGTTGGTGGGCATTGTTTGGTCAATGCTGACCCTGGGGGTCGGCGGCGGGGCCGGACTCAGTGCTGGACTGCTGCGGGACGTCACAGCAGAAACCCTACAGGGGAGCATTAATCGACTCTTTGTCCTGGTGCCAGGAGTCGTGTTTCTGCTGGTGATTGCGGCAACTTGGGGGGTAGAGAAAAAGTATTCCCGCCTGCCCTATCGACGGCGAAACCAGGGGAACAATCGCATCACCTTCCGCGAAGGGATCGCCATTCTCACCGCCAGCCGCCAAACCGGTTACTTCTTCACCTTTCTGGTCATGCTGATTCTGGGCATGTTCATGCAGCAGCCGATTTTGGAACCCTTTGGCGGCGAGGTCTTCGGCATGAGCTTGTCGCAGACCACGGCGCTGAATATCTTTTGGAGCTTGGGCAGCTTGGTCAGCCTCAGCCTCACCGGGTTTTGGCTGGTGCCGAAGTTTGGCAAAAAACCAGTGGCGAAGTGGGGCTGCCTTGCTATGGCGGTCTGCTTCCTGCTGCTGCCCTTGACGGGCTTCCTCGGCCAGGTTTGGCTGTTGCAGTTTGCTCTGGTGCTGTTTGGTTTGGCCCTGGGGGTGGCGACGGGCAGTTCGATTAGCCTGATGCTGGACTTGACCACGGCAGAAACCGCTGGCACCTTTACCGGTCTGTGGGGCTTGGCCCAGGCGTTTTCTCAAGCGGGGTCTTCGTTCCTAGGTGGGGCGTTGCTCGATCTGGGGCGACAGGCGTTTGGGGTGCCGATTTTTGCCTATGGCTTTGTGTTTTATGTGGAAGCAGCAGCCCTAGTGATTGCGGTGATTTTGCTGCGGCGAGTCGATGTGGCGGAGTTTCGCACCCAGGCCGGGAAGGCGGTGCAAGTTGCCATGGAAGGAGATCTGTCTTAGATGCCCGATTCAAACCTGCCCGATTCAAACCTGCCTGATGTAAACGCCCCGTCAGCGGTGACGCCAGAGTTTTGGCTCCAGGTGCTGAGCTTTGCCGAGACGACCACTAGCCGGGTGGGGGAAAAGCTGCTGGCAGCAGTGGGGCAAGCAACCCCCGAGGAAAAAGCCGATGGCAGTTTGGTTACCCAGTGGGATCGCTGGGCTGATGGGGAGCTGAGAGCTGCGATCGCAGCTCAATTTCCCGACCACGGCGTCCTCAGCGAAGAGGTTGCCCATATTTTTCCAGAGACCGACTGGTGCTGGATTATCGACCCGATTGACGGCACCACCAACTATGCCCGAGGCATTCCGCTCTGGGGGATTTCCCTGGGGCTGCTCTACCGAGGGGTGCCCGTGTTTGGCTATGTGGCTCTGCCGCCGATTCAGCAAGCCTTCCACGGTTACTGGTTGGGGGACAGCGACCTGCCGAACACAGAAGATGGGGCAGAAGGAGCCTTTCTCAACCACCAGCCGATCCACACCAGCTCGGCAGATCCCTCGGGCAACCACTTTCTCAACCTCTGCGCCCGCAGCTTAGGGGTGTTGAGCCAGCCGGTGCCCTGCAAGGTGCGAATGCTGGGCGTGGCGACCTACAACGTGTTGAGCGTGGCCGCTGGCAGCAGCTTAGCCAGTGTCGAAGCCACCCCTAAGATCTGGGATATTGCCGCCACCTGGGCGATTCTCCAGGCTGCTGGGGGATGCTGGACAGCCCTAGAACCGGAGTCTCCCTTTCCCCTCACCCCTGGGCAAGATTACAGCAGCCGTCCTTACCCGACGCTGGTGACCAGCCGGGCAGAATTGACCGAGCTATTTTTGCCCCTAGTAAAATCAGTAGCGGCTCAGTAGGCTTATTTCACCGGTTCCCCTCACGTTTCAAGGATGCTTAACCATGACTGTTGACGCTGGCGATCGCGCCCCCGACTTTAGCCTGCCGGATGCCACGGGCAAAGTTTTCAACCTGGCAGATTTTCAGGGACAGCGGGTGGTGCTGTACTTCTATCCTCGGGATAACACCCCCGGCTGCACCAAAGAAGCCTGCGGGTTTCGCGATGCTTACCCCGACTACCAGGGCCAAAACGTGGTGGTGTTGGGGGTCAGCACCGATGATGCTAAATCTCACCAGAAATTCATTGATAAGCACGACCTGCCCTTTCCGCTGTTGGTGGATGCTGGGGGAGAAGTTGCCAGCCGCTACGGCAGCTATGGCCCGAAAAAGTTCATGGGCAAAGAATACATCGGCATTAGCCGCAGCACCTTTATCATTGGCCCGGATGGGGTGCTGGAAAAGGTGTACCGCAAGGTTAAATCAGAAACCCACGCGGCCCAGGTGCTAGAAGACCTCGCCGCTTTGTCGGCTTAAGCTGTGGGCATCATGAGTTCTCTATGGCGACCGGTGCGGGTGCTGCTGGGGCTGCTGCTGCGGCGACCGATTCTGGGCACCAGCATTATTCCCCTACTGGCTGATGGTCGGGTGGTGCTGGTACGGCGGCGGGACAATGGCTACTGGAGCCTGCCAGGGGGAATTGTGGACTGGGGCGAAGACATTGAAACTGCCGCCCGCCGGGAGCTACAGGAAGAAACTGGGCTAACCCTGACCAAGATGGGACGCCTGGTGGGGATTTACTCTGCTCCCCAGCGTGACCCGCGCTTTCACTCGGTTTGTGTGTGCTTAGAAGCTTGGGTAGACGGGGCGTTTGGCACCATCGATGTGGATGAAGTGTTGGAGGTTCAGGCGTTTGAGTTGGCGGCGCTGCCTCAGCCGTTGTCCCATGATCACCAGCGGCAGTTGGAGGATTATTTGAATTGCGAGACGGTGTTGGCTTAGGGGGGATGGCGGGATTGTGGGGTGGTGAGATGGTGGGGTTGGGGGGATTACCGGCAGATTTACCGTGATCCGGCATGATTGATTTACTAGGTGACAGGATGGATCAGGCTAAGGTTCGTGGGTAATGCGCCATGTTTTGGTGGGTTATGGACGGGCTGAGGCATTGAGCAATCAGGACTGAAGCAATCAGGTTGACAGCTACCCCCGCAGATGACTTCTCTATGGCCCTTCCCATTCGCAACGGACGGCGACAACTTTCCCAAGGCACGCTTTTTTGGCAAGAGGTTGGTCAGGGGCCAACCCTGCTGTTTCTTCATGGGGCTTGGACTGATAGCGGCCAGTGGCAGCAGGTGATGGCTGAGTTGGCCCCGCACTGCCATTGCCTTGCGCCGGATTTGCTGGGTTGCGGGGAGTCGAGTCGGCCTAAGCTGGCCTATTCTGTGGCGCTCCAGGTGGATTGCTTGGCGGAATATCTGGCGGCCCTGCGCCAGGGGCCGCTGTATGTGGGGGGGCATTCCCTCGGGGCATGGGTGGGGATTCGCTATGCCCTGCGCTATCCCGACCAGGTGAAGGGGTTGGTGCTGTTGGCCCCAGAGGGGGTGAGCGATCCGGCGTTGGCAGGGCGTTGGCAAGCCTATCGTTGGTTAGCAAGTCCGCTGTCGCCCCTGGTGCTGCTGCTGCGGTTGCTGGGGCCAGCGGCGCGGTGGTTGGGGTTGGGCAAGCTGAAGCTGCGATCGCAATATTTACGGCGACAAGTGCGCTCCCATCCCGCCGACAGCCGCCTGTTATTCAAACGCCGCACCGCCGAACTAGAGGCAGAGCACGTCACCCCCCACCTAGGCGACATTCAAGTGCCCGTGCTGTTACTCCAGCCCGAGCGAGGCAGCGACACCACCGCCACCCTGAACCAAACCTATGCCAGTCAAATTCCCCATCTGCAAACCACCACAGTGCCCGGCGACGAAACCGCCCCACTGACTGCCGCTGCTGCGATCGCAGACAGCATCCGCAACTTTATTTCACCCCCCCTCCCCCAAAACCCCCCCCCTAATTCCTAAGAATCGAGCCAACAGCCAACAGCCCCCATGCCCCCAACCAACCACGCCCAAACCGCCGCATTCCTGTGGTCAATTGCCGACCTGCTGCGGGACGACTTCAAGCAGTCCCAATATGGCCGAATTATTCTGCCGTTTACCTTGCTGCGACGGTTGGAGTGTGTGCTGGCAGCGACGAAGCAGGCGGTGCTAGCGGCGGCAACGGCCCACCAGACCAAGCCAGATACAGTGCGGGATGCGCTGCTGCTGCGGGCAGCGGCCCAAAGTTTTTACAATGCGTCCCCCCTGACCCTAGCCACCCTGTCGGATACCCAAACCGCCGATGATTTGATCAGCTATGTGCAGGCGTTTAGCAGCGATGCGCGGGAGATCTTTGAGCATTTTCGGTTTGAGGAATTTGTGCAGCAGTTGGCGGCAAACAACCTGCTGTACCAGGTGGTGCAACGGTTTGCGGCGGTGGATCTGAGCCCCCAGAGCATCGACAACTTTGGCATGGGCATCATCTTTGAGGAGCTGATTCGCAAGTTTGCCGAGAGTTCTAATGAAACGGCGGGGGAACACTTCACCCCTCGGGACATTGTCCACCTGACCACCTCTCTGGTCATCACCGGCCAAGACCACAAGCTGACGCCCCACAGCATTGTCACCATCTACGACCCCACCGCAGGCACCGGGGGCTTTTTGTCTGAGGGGGATGAATATATTCAGAGCATCAGCCAGCAGGTGACGGTGTCGCTGCACGGCCAGGAACTCAACCCCGAGAGCTACGCCATCTGCAAGGCGGACATGCTGATTAAGGGGCAGACGGTCAGCAATATCAAGCTGGGCAACCCCCTGTCAGACGACCAGCTCGCCCCGAACCGCTTTGACTTTATGCTCAGCAATCCGCCGTTTGGGGTGGAGTGGAAGAAGGTGCAACAGCAGGTCACCAATGAGCACCAAGATCAGGGCTTTGACGGGCGGTTTGGGCCGGGTCTGCCTCGGGTGTCCGATGGGTCGCTGCTGTTTTTGCTGCATTTGGTTAGCAAGATGCGATCGCAAGAGGAAGGCGGTTCGCGGATTGGGATTATTCTCAACGGGTCGCCGCTGTTTACTGGCGGAGCAGGCAGTGGGGAGTCAGAGATTCGCCGCTATCTGCTGCAAAACGACCTGGTGGAGGCGATTGTGGCCCTGCCGACGGATATGTTCTACAACACCGGCATTGCCACCTATGTCTGGATTTTGTCGAACAATAAGCCGGGGCCGCGCCGGGGTCAGGTGCAGTTGATTGACGGCAGCCAGCAGTTCAGCAAGATGCGGAAGTCTTTGGGCAGCAAGCGGCAGTATTTAGACGAGGCCCAAATTAATGAGCTGGTGCGGATCTACGGTCAGTTTGGGGGTCAGGTTGAGACGGCGGGGCAGACTGACCCAGCGGGGCCGGTGCGGAGCAAGATTTTTCCCGTAGAAGCGTTTGGCTATCGTCGGATCACGATTGAGCGACCTTTGCGGCTGGCGTTTGCGGTGACGCCGGAGCGGGTGAAGGCGGTGCTGGGGGAAAAGGTGGTGCAAAAGCTGGATGGGGAAACCCAAAGTCAGCTAATTGCGGCGCTGCAAACCTTGGTGGATGAGCCGGTGTATCTCAGCCGTGCCCCATTTAGCAAGTTGCTGAAGCAGGCGTTGGCGGTGCATGGGGTGAAGAAGCCCAGTGCGGCGCTGCTGAAGGGGTTGTTGGCTGGGTTTAGTGAGCGGCATCCAGAGGCGGAGATCTGCCGAGTCAAGGACAAAAAGGACGGCCCACCGGAGCCAGATACGGGGCTGCGGGACTATGAGAATGTGCCGTTGGGCGAGTCGATTGATGATTATTTTGAGCGGGAGGTGAAGCCCCATGTCCCCGATGCCTGGATTGATCAGGACAAGCGGGATGCTTTAGACGGGGAGGTGGGAATTGTCGGCTTTGAGATTCCGTTTAACCGCCACTTTTATGTGTTTCAGCCGCCGCGCCCCCTGGAGGAAATTGACCGGGATCTCAAGGCTTGCACCGATCGCATCAAGCAGATGATTGAGGAGTTATCGGCATGAGGGGAAATGGGGTTACGGATACCATAGAACCAGTACACAGCAGGTTTTGCCGATGACGACGTTGCTGGAAATTGCCGCTGCCATTCAAGAACTGCCAGAAGGAGAGGTACGAGAACTCTCAACCTGGTTGCAGAGTTATCTAGATGAACGGTGGGATCGGCAGCTTGAGGGTGATGTAAGGGCCGGTAGATTAGATCACCTAATTGCTAAGGCTGAGGCTGATATTGCGGCTGATAATGTGAGGGATTTGGATGAAGTCCTCCACAACGGCTGATTTTTGGCAAGCTTATGCTGAACTATCGCCCAAAATGAAAGAGCAAGCCCGCAAG
>PXDR01000323.1 GCA_003566335.1 Cyanobacteria bacterium T3Sed10_344R1 | reverse complement strand
TGGGCCTGGAGATAGCCCGACAGGTGGGTCATCTCGTAGGTGTTCTGGTCAAACCAGCTCTTGCGGAATAGGTAGTCTAGGAACCACGGCCCTTCATACCACCAGTGGCCAAACAGTTCGGCGTCGTAGGGAGAGACCACGATGGGCGGGCGCTGCATCACGCCGTTGAGGTGCTCGACCTGGCGTTCGCGGTTGAACATGAAGTTGCTGGCGTGTTCTGCCGCTTTTTCCCGCGCCCAGTAGGGGTCGTACCAGGTTTTGTCCGACAGACCCAGTCCTTTGCCGGTAATTTTGTGGTACTTGATGCCCAGGTTTTTCCGCTGGCCGTTGGGCATGACGAAGGGCTTGATGTACTCGTATTCGGCATCCCAGCCCAGGTCGCGGTAGAACTCGCGGTACTCTGGCGCACCGGGATAGCCCACTTGAGACGACCAGACTTGTTGAGAGGATTCGTGGTCTCGGGCAAAGGCGGCAACGCCGGGTTCGGTGAAGATCGGGGCGTAGGTGCCAAAGCGGGGCCGGGGTCGGGCGTAGAGGATGCCGTGACCATCGGTGAGGAAGTAGCGCAGCCCTGCATCGGCCAGCATGCGCTCTAAGCCTTCGTAGTAGGCGCACTCGGGCAGCCAAATCCCGGCGGGGCGACGGCCAAAGCTTTCTTCGTAATGCTCGCAGGCCACCTGAATCTGTGCCCACACCGCCTGGGGGTACATCTTCATCAGCGGCAGATAGCCGTGGGTGGCCCCGCAGGTGATGATGTCGAGGTTGCCGCTGTCTTGGTATTGCTTAAAGGCGGTGATTAGGTTGCCGCCGTAGTGCTCCCAGACTTTGCGGACTTGGCCGAATTCTTCGCCGTAATGTTCGGCTAGGTAGTGCAGGTGACCGTTGTGGAGGTTGCGCTCAAGCTCCATCTCAATCAGCTTTTCTAGCTGGGTGAGGTGGGCGTCGTAGCGCTCTTGCAGTAACGGATCTTGCAGCATGGACACCAGGGGCGGCGTCATGCTCATGGTCAGCTTAAAGTCCACCCCGTCCTGCTTCAGCCCAGCGAACATCCGCAGCAGCGGGACGTAGGTTTCGGTGATGGCTTCAAACAGCCATTCTTCCTCTAAGACATAGTCGCTCTCAGGGTGACGGACAAAGGGAAGATGGGCGTGCAGCACCAGAGCGAGATATCCAGTGGTCATAGCACCTTGGCGGGGAAGGACAGCGCAGTCGAAGCTGAGGAAAAGCTTGGGCAAATCAGGGTTTGATCTCTCTGTGATCCCAACGGGGATCACCCCTAGCTGCCCAAATTGTACGGCAAAAGCTCCGGCCTACCGCGCCTGCTGGGGGCTTTTCTTTAGTCGTCATCTGAGGGAACAAGCCGCTCGGAGAGGGGTGCGATCGCACCCCTCTCCCGTCAGTTATGGCCCCCATCAATGGCCCACGCTGCCGCCTGTTGTTCGATTTCTGGAACACCCGCAATCAAGTCGCCTAGGGGCCGTTGCGCTAAACTGCAGGGCTGAGGCGCTTGCCCAGGCCCATCCCCTGAATCCACCGCTAATCCTTGACTGAACCTTCTTCAACCCCGCTTTACCAAGGCCAAACCCTCACCGATCGCGATCCGGCTGCGATCGCAAAGCTAATGCCCGTTTGGGCTTGGCTCTACCGCTACTACTTTCGCGTGCAGACCAGCGGCTGGGAACACATTCCACCCCAAGACCATGCCTTGTTTGTGGGTTCCCACAATGGCGGTCTGGCCACCCCAGACTTGCCCATGTTTGCCTATGACTGGTACCGCCGCTTTGGCTATGACCGTCCGGTCTATGGCCTGACCCATCCCAAGGTGTGGCGGGTCTTTCCAGACTTGGCCCGGATAGCTGCCCAGATCGGCTCAGTGCGGGCTGAACCCAGAATTGCGATCGCAGCCCTTAACCAAGGGGCTAGCGTCTTGGTCTATCCTGGCGGGGCTCAAGACACCTTTCGACCCCATAGCCAGCGCCACAAAATTCACTTTGCTGGTCGGGTGGGCTACATCAAACTCGCCCTGCGCCAAGCCGTGCCGATTGTGCCCCTGATTTCCTGGGGAGCCCACGACACCCTGATTGTTTTAGGCGACTGCTACGAGCAGGTCAAAGCCCTCCACCGTGCCGGAATGCCCTGGCTATTCAACACCGATCCCGAAGTTTTCCCCATCTACCTGGGCTTACCCTGGGGACTTGCGGTTGGGGCGCTGCCTAACCTGCCCTTGCCTGCCCAGATTCATACCCGAGTTTGCCCGCCCATCTATTTTGATCGCACCGGTCGCGCCGCCGCCCAAGATCGGGCCTACGTGGCTGACTGTGCCGCCTTGGTCGAAGGCCAAATGCAGCAAGCCCTCGATCAGTTAATCAACCAAGTGGAACCCAAGGGAACCTAGTTAGAATTCCATACCCATTTAGAATGAAGTCGAGGTTCTGTTAACTTTCTTGATCTGCCGTCACCATGTCTAAGTCTGCTGCCGCCGCCGCCACCCCGACCCAACCCACAGCAGTCGGTCGGCTGATTGTCTTTACTGGCCCCAGTGGTGTTGGCAAAGGCACTCTGCTGCGGCAACTGCTGGCCCGCCATCCTGAACTGCACCTGTCGGTATCCGCCACGACTCGCAACCCGCGTCCGGGGGAAGTGAATGGTCAGCACTACTTCTTTGTGTCTCGCCCTGAATTTGAGCAAATGGTGGCAGATCAACAACTGCTGGAATGGGCTGAGTTTGCAGGCAACTGCTACGGCACCCCGCGCGGCCCCGTCGAAGCGCAAGTCCAGGCCGGACAATGGGTAGTGCTAGAAATTGAGCTGGAAGGAGCCCGTCAAGTTCGCAACTTTTTTCCAGAAGCGCTGCGGATCTTTATCCTGCCGCCTTCTTTAGGAGAGCTAGAAAACCGGATCCGGCAGCGAGGGCAAGATCCAGAAGCCGCCATCAGTCGCCGTCTCGATCGAGCGACTGCCGAGATTGCGGCTGCCGATGAGTTTGATGTGCAGATTGTGAATGATGACCTAGACCAAGCGCTAGCAGAACTAGAAGCAGCCTTGTTTTAAGCGGCTGTTTCGCAGCGATTGGCTTATGAGGTCTAAAGCTTGGGGTGAGAACGGGATTTCGCCATGCCGTGACTTGTGGCGGTTGATGCCCGGCGATTTAAAAGCAGAAAGGGTGCTGACGACTGGCCGTGTTTCGTCTCAGCACCCTCACTGGTTCGCTCCTCACACACAAGTATGAGTATAGGGGAAGAAATAGGGGATGTCACCTGTTGAAGCCCAATTTTTGATTCAGTTTTACTTATATCCGAGTAGATCTAAACCCTTGCTCAGCCTATCGCCTGCTACAGCGTTGTCCAGGCTGAAATGCCCCAGCCCAAGCGCAGCAGTTGACTGAGCAGCCGCTGGGTAATCAGTACTAGCCCGAGATAGACCTGTCGCCGGGCCGGGGTAAGTTCTCCCCACAGGGGCGTTCGCTGGTGGATCTGCTCAAATCCTGTCGCCAGTTGGAGTAATGGCTGGGATAAGGGCAGTTTGTCTAACCCCAGCTGATGGGCTTGCCAAGCATCTGTAGCTGCGATCGCACCCTGAAGCCAACCATAAGCTGGGGGTTCCAGGGCATCCCAAGGCACCGTCTGGAGGTCAGGCTGGTCGGACACCTGGGCCAATAAACTACAGCAGCGAGCGTGGGTCGCCTGAAGCTGAAACAACTGAGTGGCCTTAGGCAAAGGCAGCGGGGGGGCCGAATCCGGGGCTGCTGGTAGGGGCTGTGCTAGATCGGCAAACCAGGGGGCTAAATCTGCGATCGCCAGATCAAACCAAAGCCAGCCTGCCTCATCCCCACCTTGCCAAGGTAGTGCCGCTGCCGCCAGCGCCAGGGGCCAATCTGCCATCATCGCTGCCGCCAGAGCTGCTGCCGTTGGAGCCTGGGGCGACTGTTTCCCCAGCCGCTGCCCTAGGGCGCTGCGATAGCGAATCCTAACCTCACTGCCATCCCTTAATGGCTCCGCTGCTGCCCCAACCGCAGCCAACCGCAGCGTTTGCCAGCCCAGCCCGACCGGCAGCGGCGGTTGAGCGCAATCTGCCAACCGCCAGACGTGCTGTATTGTCCGGCCCTGCTGCCAGACGCGCTGAACCTGATGAAGCAACCGTAACTTAAGGGAAGCATGTGTCATATTTGTAGGAACTTAGAGGACACACGCAGAGAACATAGAGGCAGTTTCCAACTTTAACGCCAGGATCTGCCGTCCTACCCTTAGCTCAAGAGAAATAAAGTTGAGCCCTCAGCGCCAGCGGCTTATCGGTTGGTTTGCCATAATTTAAGTGGCTTGAGTACTGAGCAGTGTAGATGCTCCAAAGTCAAGTCCCGGCCATCCTACGCAGCCCCTAACCCAGAAATGGGTAAAGGATGGAACCTTCAAGTTAAGCTTTCCATCAGAAACACGTAGAGGCGCGTACGTAGACTCGGCAGCAACGGATTCCTTGTTTTGTAAACTTATGTAAACAAATTTCCCCATCTTTGCCGCAAAGTACAGCGCCTTGGCTCGAGGATTACCCCCTGAAGCCCCCCAGTATCTCGGCATCCTGTCCCGGATGTGTTTAGTCAGATTAAAGGCCAAGCTTGGTGCAAAATCACACTAAAGATAGTGTTGATCCGTACCATCCTCAACAGACCATGGTTCGTATCCAAAAGATGCATCGGGCTGAACCCACACCCCTTGACTCTGAACCACGCTTCACCATTTCTTGGGCTCCAGACAGAAACGCTGTTCTTTTACCTTCCACCCTTCATCACTAGAGTCTGTCGTTATGTACGCACCTTCTCAGCCCGATAACGTTCGCCCATTTTTAACCTGGCAACGTATCCTCGACTGGGCACAAGAGCACTATCGCTATCGAGTCTTCGATAAGGATGAGCGCATCCCGGCTCGGCCTGGGTTGCTGTACTTGGTGCAACGCGGTGCAGTGCGGCTCGTGGGCAGCGCCCAGGTCAGCGCTACGGCCAAACCCCGCACCCCTCCCTCACGGATGCCGATGATGGCAGCAGAGGAAGCGTTTTTGGGCTTCGTGGGCGCGGGGCAACCGTTTGAAATTATTGCCCAGTCACCCTTTACGCTCCAGAGTTTTGCCCATGCCGATCAAACTGCCGTGATTTGGCTGTACTGGCATGACCTAGACAACTGGCCTCATTTTCGGCGTGAGGTGATGGACGCCTTTCGCTACCACCACCAGCGCAAGTTGCTGTGGCTGAGCACCCTAGGCCAACGTCGCACCATTGATCGGCTGCTGGGGTTCTTGACCTTGTTGATTGAGGAGTTTGGCGAACCCTGCGATGAGGGCTATTATCTGCCCTGGAGCTTGACCCATGCTCAAATTGGCAGTGCTATCGGATCAACGCGGGTCACGGTGACCCGACTCATGGGCAAGCTCCGGCAAAAGGGCTTGGTCAAAACCTACGAAGACAATTTATTGTGCATTCCAGCGAGCCAGATGACGCGCAAAGGGACAGAACAAGTCGAGCGGCTTAGCGAATAGGCGCTTGACGCAGCTTTGAGTTCCCCCGACAGGTCAAAAGTCCGGTTTAGCCAGCAGTGCTGCTGGTTAAAGCACTGCCGACAGCAGCCGGTAAATTAGGCGAAACAGGGTTGCGATCGCAAGAGTGCCCAGGGCCGCCATCCCGGCCAACACAATCAATAAGGGGAATGACAACTCCACCACAAAGATCGCTATCCCCAGGGTGACTGCTGCAATAATCAATAGATCAACCCGTTCAATCACCCGTCGCCACTGCAGCACGACCAGCACCCCCAGCAGCAGCAGCCAAGCGCCATGCCCGATCAAGGTCGTGCCCAGTAAAGACGTAAAGCCCAGGGCCAGCAGTCCGCCCTCAAAGCCGGTAAAGGCCGCTCCGCCTAAGAACTCCAGCAAGCTAAAGGGAGGCGAAGCCGGAGGCGGTGATACGGGCGTCCCAGCCGCCTGGGGCACCTTTTGGGGCGAGGTTGGGGCTGGCGGTGGCCCTGGGGCTGGTGAGGCTGGGGGCGGGGGCGCAGCGCGAGGAGCCGGGGGCGCTTGACGCAGCGGTTTCAGCAGCGCATCTAGGGTAGCAGCCGCCGACTCATAGCGCTGGTTCGGCGCGGTTTGCAGTAGTCGATTCAGCACGTTGGCAAAGTGGCCGCTGACTGCTGCAGGCGGGTGTTTTTCCCAGCTCCAGGTGTTGTTGTAGTTGTCGTAGAGTTGGGACGCATCCTTGCCGGTGAGCAGGGTAATGCAGGTGACGGCTAGGGCGTATAGATCGGTAGATGGGTAGACCTTGCCCCCAGACATTTGCTCAGGGGGGGCAAAACCCATGGAGTAAATGCCGGTGGATTTGTTGCCCGCCCCTGGCCCACCGCCTTGGCCCGCCCCCTGCTGGGCCACCTGTTTGACCGCGCCAAAATCGAGCAGGTACAAGGTGCCGTTGCGATGGCGCATGATGTTGGAGGGCTTGATGTCCCGATGGATGGTGCCGTTGTCGTGGACAAAGGTCAGCACCTTAAGCACGGCGACGAAAACATCCAGCACATCCTTCTCGCGCAGGGGGCCGTTTTGGGTCAACTCCTGCTCTAGGTCTTGACCGTCAATAAATTCCTGCACCAGGTAGAAGTATTCTTCCTGGCTGCTGCCGCTGCCCTGACCCGGCACGGCAAGGGGGAAGTAGGCGTAAAGGTTGGGGATTTGGCCGTGGCGATGGCCGAGATCCTCTAAGGCGACAGCTTCGCGCTCAAACAGCCCCTGGGCCAACTGCATTTGATCAGGGGTGAGGTTGCCGCTGGGCTGAAACTGCTTGACCACGCAGCGGCGGCGGGTCGGCGTATAGCGATCGCGGGCTAAAAATGCGGCCCCAAATCCACCTTTGCCCAACAACCGCTCTGGCAAGTAGCGACCCACCAAAATTAACGGCATCCCGCAGGTGGTGCAGTACTTCTGCTGCACGGTTTTAAGCACCTTGGGATCGTC
>PXDR01000381.1 GCA_003566335.1 Cyanobacteria bacterium T3Sed10_344R1 | reverse complement strand
GGAATTGGGTGGCGGCGGCTCGGGGGGAGAATATGACACAATACTTTATCGGGATCGCTATAACGGCAACATTTCTCCAGATTAAAACATACCTGACCTAGACCTGAGCGGTTTAGCAGTATGTCTGAGGGCTGAGATGTTCCCGAGGAACAGACGGTTAATGCCTCTGAGTCTTAGATTTTGCTTGAAGTTCTTGCTTGAAGTTCTTGCTTGAAGTTCTTGCTTGAAGTTCTTGCTTAAAGCTTAAGCGCTCGGCTGCATTAAGTCCCCGTCGGTTCTGCTTGTTCTCTTGATTGAGCCTGTATGAGATATCACCTGAAGTCAGCGCTGTTTCTAGGGACGCTTTTGGGCGTAGCCCTTGCGACAGGTGTAGGGGGGAACAGATCTGCTGGGGCAGCCCAACCGATTAAGTTTCAGCCTTCTGGCCTAAGAATAACAGTGCTTCAACGGTCAGTGCGGACAGTGTCGGCAGTGGCGTTGAATGCGATCGCATCAGAACCCACCCCTGACCTCAGCCTGGGCCGTCTGTCTGTCGATACGCCTGCCGAGTCAGCCGCCCTAACCCCAGCAGAGGAAACTTCAGCCGCCGACGAGGCTGCCGATGCGGGCCTCAGTCCAGAAGCCCAAATGACCCTCACTGGGCTTGGCCCGATTCAGATTGGCATGACCCCGACTGAGGCGGCTCGGGCGTCTGGCGTTGCCCTTGATCCTGTTGCGAGTGGCCACACCGCAGGCTGCCGTTACCTTGCGCCGCGCACCTTGTCAGATTCAGTGGGCTTAATGGTGGTCAGCGGCAAAATTATTCGGATTGATGTCTGGGGGCGCGACCCGATTACGACCCTCAGCGGGGTGGGCATTGGCGCAACGGAGGATGAGGTGCGCGCCACCTATCCCAACCAAATTGAGGAAACCCCTCGCCTCGATGGCACCGGCAAATACCTCACCTACTTCCCAGACGAAAATACCGATAGTCTCTACCGTCTGGTGTTTGAAGTGGATGAGTCGGGCAAGGTGGTGCAGTTCCGCACAGGGCAGTTCCCGGCGGTAGGCTGGTCAGAGGGCTGTGACTAGGCTTGCTCAGGCCAGCACTTCCTTGAGCTTGTGCTGATTCCACAGGTCTTGATAAAGCCCAGTTTGTCTCATCAAGTCGCCGTGACTGCCGAACTGCACCAGGCGACCTTGATCCATCACCAAAATGCGATCGCAGGCCGCCGCCGCCGACATTTGGTGAGTGATAAACAGCACCGTCTTGCGCTGTCGCCCTTCGGACAGGTTGTGCAAAATTGCTGTGGCGGTCTGATTATCCACGCTAGAGAGGGCGTCATCCAGAATCAGCACCGGGGCATCCACCAGCAGGGCGCGGGCTAGGGCAGTCCGCTGGCGCTGACCGCCAGATAGGGTAATGCCACGCTCACCTACCAGGGTTTCGTACTGCTTCGGAAAGTTCAGAATCTCGTCGTGGATTTGGGCCACTTTGGCGGCATAAATCACCGACATTTCATCGGTTCTCGGGCTGCCGTAGCGGATGTTGTTGAGGATGCTGGTGCTAAACAAGAAGCTGTCCTGGGGCACCACAGCAATTGACTGGCGTAGATCCCCCAACCGCAGCTGAGTGACATCTTCACCATCCAGAAAAAGCTGATTCGGCGCAATGTCTAGCAGATGGGGCAGGGCGCTAGCCAGAGTTGATTTACCTGCCCCAATCGGGCCAACAACCGCCACTGTTTCCCCAGGGGTGAGGTCAAAGTTGATGTCGTTCAGGGCGGGCTGGTCGGCCCCGCCATAGGTATAGGTCAAGTGCCGCGCCGTCACCCGTCCACGCACGGCTTCGGGGGTGATGGGCAGCGCTTGGAGATCGTCTTGGATTTTGGGTTGCGATCGCAAAATTGATTCCACCCGGTCAATACTGACCTCACCCCGCTGATAAGCAGTGATGGTAAAGCCCAGCAGAGCGGTCGGGAACACCAGCCGCTCAACATAAAGGATCAAGGCGACAAAATCCCCCACCGTCAGCGCACCGCTGGCGATGGAACCCGCCCCCACCGCCAAAATCACCAGCAGGCTGACGCTGGCTAGCCCCCCCAGCAGCGGGAAGAGAGTATTACGGGTGCGGGCTAGGGTGAGGTTGTTGGTCAATACATCCTGATTGAGGTCAGCAAAAGCCTGGCGCTCGTTCTCTTCCTGGGCGTAGATCTTGATCAGGGAAATGCCGCTCATGTCCTCCTGAATCAAATCGCTGAGGCTAGCCAAAGACTTCTGCACTCGGGATTGCTCGTCCCGCAGGCGATTGCTAAAGAGCTGCACCAGCACCAAAATAACCGGGTACACCGCTAAGGACACCAGCGTCAGCCGGGGACTGATGCCCAGCATCACCGGCACGGTCAGGGCATAGGCGAACAGGGTATTGCTAATGCTGAGCACCGCAAAGCCCACCAGTCGCCGAATATTGTCCACATCACTGGTCGATCGGCTGATTAAATCGCCGGGGGTGTTGCGCTCAAAGTAGGCCGGTTCAAGGGTAAGCAGATGCTGGAACAATCGCTGCTTCAGGTCAAATTCCACCTGACGCCCGACCCCAAACACCAAAATCCGCGACGCCATCCGCAGCCCCAGCATCAAGGTAGCCAGTCCCCCAACCATCAGGCTGTAGCGCAGCACCTGGTCATAGCTAAAGGTGACCTGAAGGTCATCAATGCCACTGCGGATCAACAGCGGGATGGACACCCCCAGCACATTTACCAGCAGCAGCGCCCCAATCCCCAGGGCCGAAGTCTGCCAGTAGGGCCGTAAATATGACCCTAGTTTTTTGAGGTGCGATCGCGCCATATCCGCTCAACTCTTGCTCTGCGTACCAGTCAGTCAGCCTTCCCATCCTAGACGAATTTCCCTAGGGGCTAGGTACTGTTCAGCTGTTGAGCATGGGGTTAAGCTTGCTTGATCTGGTCAAAAAGCTAGCGCCCGGGTGACTTTAACCCAATGGCGGCTCGCGTCACTGTCACATCACCCCCTGCCTAGGTTCGCTGGCAATCTTGTCCCGCAGGACTGGTTGCAGAGGCGTTTATCAGCCGCCTTTAAAAAAGTATTAAGTGATGTCACTGAATTGGCTGGGTGTATCGCACCGCACAAAATATTAATTCGACTTCAATATTCTGTATACAGTATTCAGCTTGCTGGATTGCCGCAGGGTTAACGCTTGCCCCCGCTCGCGCCTGTAAGGCTAGCAGGCAATTGCGGTTACACCGACCAGTCAGGGCTATTACCCTGCCGGTTTTTCATCAGATTCAGATGTTGAGGAGTCTCCATACATGCGTCCCTATTCCCAGTTTTTGACGGCGATAGGTCGTCGTCGCTTCATTAAGTTTGCCTCCGGCATTGGGGTCGGGTTGGCCCTGTCCCTAGGTGGACTAGCGGCCTGTCAGCCCGCCGCTGAAGTCAACGATACCGCCACCAACGGTGCAGCAGAAGCAGAAGCCGCTGGGGGCGGCACCATCCGCATCGGCATGACTGCCTCCGACATTCCCCTGACCGGGGGAGCCCCCAACTCTGGGTTTGAAGGCACCCGCTTCACCGGCATGACCCTCTACGATGCCTTGGTCACCTGGGATCTGTCCGATGCCGATCAAACCGCTCCCCTCGTGCCCCAACTCGCCACATCCTGGTCTGTGGACGAAGATGACCCTCGGGTTTGGACGTTTAATCTGCGCGAGGGGGTAACCTTCCACGATGGCTCCGAGTTCAACGCCGATGCCGTGGTCTTCAACTTTGAGAAGATCTTTGACGAAGATGCTCCCCACTACGATGCCCGCCAGTCGGCTCAGGTAGTGGCCCGAATTCCGGCTTACGAGAGCATTCGCAAAGTAGATGACTACACGGTCGAAATCACCACGGTGACGCCAACGTCGCTATTGATCAATCAACTGCCCTTCATGTTCTTCTCTAGCCCGGCCCATTACGAGGCCCTAGGGGAAGATTGGAGCGCCTTTGAAGAAGATCCCTCCGGCACTGGGCCATTCATGCTCGAAGAGTTGGTGCCTCGGGAGCGAGCGGTACTGGTGCCCAACCCCAATTACTGGGACGAAAACCGCATGGCGATGGCCGATCGGATTGAGCTAATCCCGATTCCCGAAGCCACCACCCGATCTAATGCGCTGCTGGCCGGAGAAGTTGACTGGATTGAAGCGCCCCCCGCTGACACCCTAGCCATGCTAGAAAGCCGGGGTTTCACCGTAACCAGCAATGGTTACCCCCACCTCTGGCCCTGGCAATTTAGCTTCCTAGAGGGATCCCCTTGGACTGACCAGCGCATTCGGCAGGCCGCAAACCTCGCCATCAACCGCGAAGAGATTCAAGCCCTGCTGGGCGGCAATATGGTGCCAGCTGAAGGGATCTTACTGCCGGATGATCCAGCTTTTGGCAACCCCAGCTTTGAGGTGCGCTATGACCCCGATGCGGCGATGGAGTTACTAGAAGAGGCAGGCTACGGCCCCGATAATCCGGTCGAGGTCAAGATGTTGATTTCTACTTCCGGGTCTGGGCAAATGCAGCCCCAGGCAATGAATGAGGTGATCCAACAGCAGTTGGCCGAGGTGGGCATCAATGTCGAGTTTGAGGTCTTGGTCTGGGAAAGCCTGTTTGATAACTGGCGGCAGGGGGCTGACCATCCCGACTCTCGGGGAGCCCACGGCACCAATATCACCTTTGCCACCCATGATCCCTTTGTGGCCATGGTGCGTTTCATCTATTCCGAGAGTGCGCCGCCTGCTTCTCTGAACTGGGGCTACTACAGCAATCCAGAAGTGGATGAGCTGATTGAGGAACTGCAGATGACCTTCGACGCCGACGAGAACTTGGCCGTCTATCAGCGACTGCACGAAACCCTGGTAGAAGATGCGCCCTTCCTGTTTGTGGCCCACGATGTGGGGCCACGGGCCATGCGCAGTGAAATTGGTGGTTTTGTCCAGGCCAAGAGCTGGTTCCAGGATATTACGCCCATCTTCTTGGCGGAGTAGGCGGCGCGATAGGACTTGGCGCAGTCAAACGCTTTGTCCGCTGCTTGACTGCGGTTCGCCGCCTTCACTGGGGGCGCGCCGCAGCCTAAACCGTTCCCCCCAGACTTTTCCAAGGGCGTACAAGCCCCATACTCAGCCCAGGAATGTTCTATAGGGCCAGGAAATCGCTTTGCAATTCCAGTTGACGTGACTTTATCGGGGAGAATCCGATGTTGTTGTACATTTGTCGCCGCATTGTCTACACCGTACCGATTGCCTTAGCTGTGGCGGTGGTGTGCTTTTCCCTAGTGCACTTGGCCCCTGGCGATCCGCTGTCGGCGGTGTTGCCAGCGGATGCTTCAGCGGAAGTGGTAGAGCGGATTTCTAGAGCCTACGGCATGGATCGGCCCCTGCCGGTGCAGTTCTTTTCTTGGCTGGGGCGAGCGGTGCAGGGGGATCTCGGGGTGTCTGTGGCCACTGGACGATCTGTGTCTGCTGAGATTAGCCGGGCCTTAGGCAGTACGTTTGTCTTGGCCCTGGCTGCGGCCTTTTTGGGGTTTGTGTTCGGCACGGTGTTTGGCACCTTGGCGGCATTTTTTCAGGGCCGCTGGAACGACAAGCTGGTGACGGGCTTGGCGCTGTTTGGGGTGTCGGTGCCCCACTATTGGCTGGGGCTGCTGCTGGTGATTATTTTCTCGGTGCAGTTGGATTGGTTGCCTTCCCTAGGGGCCGGGTCGGGCTCTTGGGTCAACCGGCTGCGCTATTTGATTTTGCCGGCAGTCACCATGAGTTTTATTCCTATGGGGATTGTGACTCGCACGGTGCGATCTACGGTGGCTGAGTTGCTGGGCTCAGAATTTGTCACCTCCCTGCGGGCGCGGGGGCTGGGCGGCGGCAGCATTGCCAAGCATGTGGCTAAGAACGCTGCACCTACGGTTTTGGCGGTGATGGGGCTACAGTTTGGCTACCTGTTGGGCGGCTCAATCTTGGTCGAAACCGTGTTTTCCTGGCCGGGGACAGGCTATTTGCTGAATGGAGCCATCTTCCAGCGGGATATTCCGCTGTTGCAGGGCATCATCCTCACCCTGTCGATGTTTTTTGTGGGGCTGAACCTGTTGGTGGATATCTTGCAAACCCTGTTTGATCCTCGCGTTCGCCGCAGTTGATGCACTAGCGCCTTGCCCGAAGTTTATTTAGGGAATTTAAATTTAGGGAATTTAAACCTATGCAAAAGGTAACTTCGTCTATCCCAACGGCTCGCAGTGCCGCTGATGGCGGTCAACTGACGACGAAATCTCGGGGATACTGGGCTACGGTCTGGATGAGTTTACGGCGAGACCCCGTTTCGATTATCTGTGCCAGTGTGTTGGTGCTGTTGGTGTTGATGTCAGTCTTGGCCCCCGTGCTGGCTCCCTATGCCCCGTCCCAAGGGGCGATGGTGGATCGGCTATTGCCCATTGGCAGCGCGAATCATGTGCTGGGCACGGATGAACTGGGTCGGGATATCTTGACCCGCCTGATGTACGGCGGGCGCATGAGTTTGGTGATGGGCATTTTGCCGGTGGTGATTGCCTTTGGCCTGGGGACGGGGCTCGGACTGGCGGCGGGTTTCTTTGGCGGCTGGATCAATACCCTGATTATGCGGACGACGGACGTTTTTTTTGCGTTTCCGGCAGTTTTGCTTGCGATCGCAATTTCTGGAGCCCTAGGGCCAGGGTTGGGGAACTCCATGGTGGCGCTGACCCTGGTGTTTATTCCGCCCATTGCTCGGGTGGCAGAAAGCGTGACCACCCGGGTGCGAATGCTGGATTTTGTGGATGCGGCTCGGGCCTCTGGGGCAAAATCGACCACGATTATCCGGGTTCACGTGGTCAACAACGTCATGGGCATGGTGTTTATCTACGCCACCAGCTTGGTTTCAGTCTGCATGATTTTGGCGGCGGGACTGAGTTTTCTGGGATTAGGGGTAAAGCCGCCCACACCAGAGTGGGGGTTGATGCTAAACACCCT
>PXDR01000470.1 GCA_003566335.1 Cyanobacteria bacterium T3Sed10_344R1 | reverse complement strand
GGGTATCCGCTTAAGGCGGGACAGATCACCTGTGAAGTTGCTGACAATGGGCTTCGACAAGCTCAGCCCGAACGGACTTGGAACCGTTCGCCCTGAGCCTGTCGTTGGCGTAGCCTCCCCAGAGGGGATAGGGCAGCGCCGTTAGTAAGGGTGCAGGGCTGTAGAGCAAACAAAAATCCCGCCTTACGTTGATACCCGCCAACAGCCCCCCTAGTTATCCAACTCCGCCATCTCAATCACCACCCCGTCATAATCCTTCACCAGGAAATTCAGCGGCTGATTGCGGCGGATCTTATGCTTGACGCCGCATAGCTGCACCTGCATCAGCAGTTGCTCTAAGCAGTCATGGTCGAAGCAGACGTGGCGCTGGCGATTCTTATGGCCCAAGCTGGCCCCAGAGATGACGTGGAGTTGGGTGTTTTTTCTGACTTGATACCAGAGCCCGTCGGGCGAGCCTGCCGCCTGAGGTCGGCCCAGCCCTGGGGTGCCCATGTACAGTGGGTCAACCCCCACCGTGCCTAGGGTTTGCTCATAGTTGTAGTAATAGTGCAGCGGCACATCGGCCATCGGCAGCCGCAGCATCCCCTCATAGAACCGTCGGGCCAGTTCCAGGTCAGACACCATCACGGTATGAACCTTGGGGGCACTAGAGAGAAACATCCACATAGCCCCGGCGTAGGCTACCAGCAGCCCGACCATGATGCCCTGGGTGGAGAAGAGGGTATCTAAGGGCATGCCCCAAACGGCCAGCAGGGGAGATAACTCAGGGAATGAAGCGACGATATCCATGGGTATTTGCGGGTATTTGCGGCGCGTAACGCTACAGCGAGGACTTCTGTAGCGAGGACAAAATTGCAGCCCGACGAATGGGCCTATTGTCTAGTTTATAGCAGGCGATCTGGGGTGCGGATTTCTGGACTGCTTTGGCCGCCGCTCAAGATTTCGGCAACAAACCTGTCCATCGCCAAACACTATAGGTAATATTAAGACCGGTTCATCCGTCCTGGCAGCAGGGGGACTGAACCCAGACTGCACCGTAGCTGCTCACTGAAACGGTTTGAGACTGTGCAAATCCCCAACTTCCCTGAATGTAACCACGAGCTCGTCACCTCACTGTCTCAACTCAGTGATCGTGATTTGCTCCAGGCGTTTCGGCAGCAGCCCGAGTCTGGGCGGTATTTCACAGCCTTGTTTTGCCGCTACAGCACCCTAGTTTTCACCTTGATTCGCCATTCTGCCAAGTCCCCGGTTCAGGCCGATTATCTCTTTGCCCTGACCTGGCGGCATGTGCTCCATGAGCTGAATGGCCTTGAACTAACGGCAGATGGCAAAGATCCCGAGGGCAAGCCCTTTAGCCTTCAGAGCTGGTTGATTAACCTCACCGCCCTCTGCATTAACCAAGCGGAACTGCCAGAGGCTGAGTCAATTCACTACGCCCTGCAAGAAGCCCCACCCCCGCTCTGGTGCTATGTGGAGCGATCCCTTGATCAAATATCGGCGGTCGAGCGACTGATGGTGGTGATGGCTCAAACCTTCCGCTGGAGCGATACCCGCATTGCCGCTTACCTACAGGCGGAAGGAGAATCCATGACGCCCGCCCAGGTTCGCCAGCAGCTCCAGGTGGCGTATCAAAACCTGGAAGCCGCGCTGCCAGAAGATATTCGGGCGATTTATCTGGGGTATTTACCCCAGGCGATGGCATCCCAGCCGATCCCGGAAGGAGATCCCCTGGGCACCCTAGAGCCAGAAGCTGAGGTCGATCGTCCCGATGCCCCAGGTTCGGGGCTGGCGGCTGGCTTAACCCAGCTACTACAGCCTTCTAGCCTCAGTGGATTCCCAGCGCCCTCTTAGCGCCCTCTTAGGGACTACCCAGAGTTGGCCTCGCCCTGAGGACTTGTTGTTTATTGACGCCCCAGACTTCCCTGGCGGCATTCCTAGGAGAAGAGGATTATGACCCGGCGTTTGCATTTGTGCTCTGGTGTAGCAATTGGTTTAGTGGCGGGGCTGATGGCCGGGGGTGCGATCGCACCTCAGACCTGGGCTAGCGACCTCCCCACCCAACTCGACATTCGACCCCACCAAAACCGAGCGGGCCAAGTGCGAGACGTGGCCGACCAGCTGCTACGGCTGGGCATCCAGCACCGTGACGCGGGCCGCTATCCTCAAGCCATCCAAGCCTGGAACCAGGCAATTGAAATCTACAACGAAATTGGCGATCTGGCCGCCATTGGCATCGCCCACGACTACATTGGCCTCACCTACGGTCGCCTCGGCCAGTACCGAGAGGCCGAAGACGCTCTGCGGCGGCGGCTGTCGGTCGCCCGAGACAACGAAGACCTCCAGGGCGAAACCCTGGGCTGGAACAACGTCGGTACGATCCTGCTGCAATCTGGGAATTTGACCGCTGCTGAAACCAGCTTCCGGGAAGGGCTGCGGGTGGCCCAGAGCGTGGGGCATGACCAGGGCGTGGGACTATCCCTCAGCAACATCGCCCTAGTAGCCAGCGCCCGAGGCGACATTGACGAAGCGATTAAGCTCTACGATGCCGCCATTGACTTTCGCTATCGGGGCAATGACCGCGCCGGGGCCGCCAACAGCTTTAACAGCCTAGCCGCCCTATACCAGCGCCAGGGTCAACTGTCCGAGGCCCTGCGGTCATACAATGCCGCCCGCCGCATTGCCCAAGAGACCCGGAACAGCCAAGTGCAGTTTCGGGCCTTGGATCAAATGATTGCCATTTATCGCGAACAGGGGCGGGTCGATTTGCTGCGGCCCCTGCTGACCGAGCGAATTGAGTTGAGCAATCAGACTAGGGATCCAGGTCAACAGCTGATCGCCTTTCAGCTGTTGGGCGAGTTCTATGAACTGACCGAAGACTTGACCTCAGCCCGAGCCGCCTACAGCCAAGCCCGTACCCTAGCTAGTCGCCTTGAGGATGGCCGCACTGCCGCCTTTTTGCAAGATCGGATCAATCGGATTGATCGCCTCGGCCTGAACTAGCCCGCGCTCCCAGGCACCCCGAGAGCACCCTAGCCCACTTGGGGAACCTAACCGCCTGTAGACTCCACGTACTCAGCCGTTAGGGTCGTAGGCTCGCTTGCCTCGACAGCCCCGTCAGCGTTGGCGGTGGGGCTTAGGTTTGTTGTGGGTAAGGGGTTGCGATCGCGAATCAAGCTAATCGCCCGAGAGACACTCTCCGGCAAGATCACCACCAGCGAACCCAGGGGCGCATGATCCAAGGCGGTTTGAATCGCCGTGGTTTCCGACAAAATCACCTCAGAATCGCAGTCTTCTACCGCCTGTTCAATTCCCTGCAAAATCAACGCAGCCGCATCTCCACTGGGACGACCTCGTAGATCGTCATCTTCTTTGACAATCACCTGGTCAAACATCTCAGCCGATAGTCGGCCTAGGGTGACAAAATCCTCATCCCGCCGATCCCCGGGGCCACCGACAACGCCGATGCGATGGCCAGGCCAATTCTGCACAAACCCGGCTAGAGCTTCATAACTAGCGGCGTTGTGGGCATAGTCCACCAGGGCGTGGTAATCCCCCAGATTAAACAGGTTCATTCGGCCTGGGGTTTGATCAGCTGACGCTTGGAAGCTGACGAGAGCCGCCCGGATATCCTCAATCGACACCCCTTGGGCAAAGGCGGCTAGGCTAGCGGCCAAGGCATTGGCAATCATAAAGGGAGCCCGGCCCCCTAGGGTCAAAGGCACATTCTGGGCCTGCTCAATCCGCAGCACCCAATCCCCCTTGAGGATAGACAGGTAGCCATTTTCGTAAACCGCTGCTAGCCCCCCTTGCTGGGTATGGGTGCGAATCAGTTCCGTATCTGGGTGCATCGAGAAATAGGCCACCTGGGCTTTCACCCGCTCGGCCATTGCCGCCACTAGAGGATCATCGGCATTCAGCACCGCGTAGCCATTGGGGCTGGCGGTTTCGGCCACCACGCTCTTCAGGTGAGCCATTTCTTCGACGGTGTTGATGTCGCCGATACCCAAGTGGTCAGCCGCCACATTCAGCACTACCCCAACATCACAGCGGTCATAGGCCATCCCCGATCGTAGAATGCCGCCCCGAGCCGTCTCCAGCACCGCCACTTCTACGGTGGGATCTTGCAAAATCACCTGGGCACTTTGGGGGCCAGTGGTGTCCCCCGGCTCCACCAGGTAGTCGCCAATGTAAATGCCGTCGGTGGTGGTATAGCCCACAACCTGCTGGGTCTGCTTGAAGATGTGGGCCGTCAGTCGGGTGGTGGTGGTTTTACCGTTGGTGCCGGTAATGGCAATAATCGGCACTCGGCTAAGGCTACCCGAGGGATAGAGCATATCCAGCAGGGGCTCAGCCACGTTGCGGGGAATGCCCTCACTGGGGGAGAAGTGCATCCGAAACCCAGGAGCGGCGTTGATTTCAACCACGACCCCATCTACGGCCCGCAGAGGCTGGGAAATATCCTGGGTAACAATGTCGATGCCCGCGATGTCTAGGCCGATAATTTTGGTGACTCGCTGGGCCAGCCAAATGTTTTCGGGGTGAATGTCATCGGTGCGGTCAATGGCAATACCACCGGTACTGAGGTTGGCCGTGGCCCGCAGGTAGCAGACCTCCCCTTTCGGCAATACGGTGTCGAGGGTGTAGCCCAGGCGCTCCAGCAGTTGCCAACTGTTGCGGTCAACTTCAATCCGGGTCAGGATGTTGTCGTGACCATCGCCCCGGCGGGGATCGCGGTTGGTTTCTGTAATTAGCTCATCAATGGTCGAGCGTCCGTCGCCAACCACGTGGGCTGGAACTCGCTCAGCCACGGCCACGACCTTGCCGTTGATCACCAGGACTCGGTGGTCACGCCCTCGGTAAAAGCGCTCAATAATCACCCCGGTTGACACCGCCTTGGCCTCGTCATAGGCCGATTCAGCTTCTTCCCAGGTGTCGATGTCAATGGTGATGCCGCGACCGTGGTTGCCGCTGAGGGGCTTGACCACGATGGGGAATCCGCCGACGCTGTCGATGGCGTCTTCGAGGTCATCCAGGTAATAAATCACCGTGCCTCGGGGGACGGGCACTCCGGCTTCCCGCAAAATTTGTTTAGTGCCTTCTTTATCGCAGGCTAACTCAACCCCGAGGATGCCGGTGTTGCTGCTGAGGGTGGCCTGAATTCGCTTTTGGTGGATGCCGTGGCCGAACTGAATCATCGCCCGAGTTTGCAGGGCAAACCAGGGAATGTCCCGAGTTTCAGCTTCTTTGACAATGGCTTCGGTGCTGGGGCCAAGGGCCGCATCTGCCCACAATGCCCGCAAATCCTCTAGATCTTTGTCCAGCTCCGTTTGGGGATAATAACCAGTTTCTACAATGCTGCTGCACAGCCGCACGGCAGCCCGAGCAGCATAGCGTCCGGCCTGCTCGTCAAGGTACTCGAACACCACTTGGTAAACCCCAGGGGCGCTGGTGCTGCGGGTGCGGCCAAATCCAGCATCCATCCCGGCCAAGGTTTGAAGCTCTAGGGCCACATGTTCAATGATGTGGCCCATGTAGGTGCCTTGCTGCAGCCGCTGCAAAAAGCCGCCCCGTTCACCGGGGGAGCAGTAGTGCTCGACTAAGGAGGGCAACGCTTCGACAAGACCGTCATAGAACCCAGGAATTTCGTTGGAGGGGCGTTCAGCCAGATCTTCGAGATCCAGACGAATCAAGATCAGATTGTGGTAGCGAATGCTCCAATAATTTGGCCCCCGCAGGGTTTGGGTCTTGAGGATGCGCATGGTGATGTCCGACCGTTGGGCAGAGAGTTAAGAACAGTGTATGGGGCCAACCTGCGGATAGAAACCAGTTGGGGCACCGATCTAGATCCTGGGGGCGGCAGGGCTAGGAAAAAGCGGAGGAGGCCACCCTGACTAGGGGACTAACAAGCTGGAGTTATACCACCCTGAGGCGATCGCAAAATGTGATGATCGATGCTGCAAAGGGTCACCCGACTGCCTCCACGACAGAGGAGGGCTTAGGCAGGGGGTTATTTGTCAGCGTAGTGAAAATTTAGCCTGATGGAAAAATAAAGCAGCGGCCCTATCAGTAAATCAACCGATGGTAGGCAAGCTAGGCAAAGAAAGGGCCGCAACAGGGATGAGGTCAAAGCAGAGCTCCAGGAGGGGTCTGAGGTTAAGCCGGGGTCACATGCCCTTGCTGTAGATCGTAGCGATCGCCGTGGGTCAGAACGTGAACGGTCAGCCCGTGGATACTCAGGGGATCGGTGGCTTCGACCTCCGGCTGGTTGGTGTAGGACACCCGACAAGGATTGATGATGGTGACGGTGCCTTTGCCAATCACCCGCAGCTGACTGTCGGACTCAAACAGGGCGCAGGTGTCTTCGTCGATGCCGATGCCGATCCGCTCGGGCTGGATGGCGACGGCACTCATCAAGCGGGCCATGCGATTACGGTTGTGAAAATGCTGATCGACGATTACGTCCGGCAAAAAGCCTAGCCCCGTGGCCATGTCCACCAGGGAACGGTTGGGGGACTCGCCGCTGCCGCCCCCGGCAATCATGTGATAGCCCATGACCGCCGCCCCGGCGCTGGTGCCAGCCAGGACGATTTGACCCAGCTGAGCCCGCTGGCGCAGTTGGTCGATTAGCGGGGTATCAGCTAGCAGCCCACACAGCCGCACCTGGTCACCGCCAGTCAGGAATACGCCAGTGCAGTTTTTTAAGGACTCTTCCCAAATGGGATCTTCGCCTTGGCTGCGCTCGCGAATATCCATTAGCTGAATCGCCTTCGCCCCCATCTCTTCAAAGATGCGCTGGTAGCGGCTGCCAATGGCAGCAGGCTCCCGGGAGGCACAGGGCACGATGGCGATTTGGGCATCGCTGCCACCGGCCCGTTCAAAAAAGGTGTGCAGGATTTCTCGACCGTGAACTTTGTCTTCGGCCCCGCCAATCACCAGGATCGCCGTTTTCTTCAAGGGAGGCATCCTTTGCTGAAGCGATAGGGACTCTAATTGCTGCATGATAGGGTACTGGGCTGGGATTCAATCAAGGGGCTG
>PXDR01000336.1 GCA_003566335.1 Cyanobacteria bacterium T3Sed10_344R1 | reverse complement strand
GGGGGCGGTGATGGCCATAGAGAAAAATGCTCCCTGGGGTGATCGCCTGAGTATTTCCCTTGGGGTTGTGCTCTTGGGAGGTGCGATCGCAATAGCCGCGTCTAATCTCAACTTTATGCTCAACACTACGGCTTGAACCCTCGTCCTAGTCTCGAGATTCAGCGTCTCGAGATTCAGCGTCTCGAGATTCAGCCGTCTTTTTCCACCTGAGCATAGGATGCTTTCAACTAGGTGAAATTTTGTGACTATCCCTACAGCATTTCAGCACTTAGGGCAATCGAAAACTGCCTGAAGGCATTCACGCGCTGATCATCTAGCTAAACTAGCGGCATCTGGACACCAGATCGGTATCTTATTCGCCGATGGTTGCACACAGAGATCCAGTCATCATCACCGGATCCAGCCTACCCACTTGGGAACACGCGGTAGGTAAGCCGTCCCCTGTTTTTCAGGGCGTTGTCGGTAATTACAGCGGCTACTACCAAAACCTAGAGCAGCTAATCTCTCGCCTTCATGTGCCGATGGCGCGGACAATGTTGATTTTGGCAGTAGGTGATGACCTGGGCGCTCGCCCAGTCAGGCGTAGGGCGGCTACTCAAAACTACCAGTCCTTTGTCATCGGTATAGACGCCCAACCCTATATCTCAGAACACTGCGGTGAGCGATACTGCATTGGCGTGCCGCTGATGCCTGGGGCCGCCCAGCAACTATTTAGGGGGGCCGCGCCTAAGTTTGCCCATACAACCATTGCCCTAGAGGATCTATGGGGTAAAGATGCCCGTCGTTTGGAAGCGCAGTTGGGTGAGTTGCCCGGCTGGGCAGACCGGTTTGCTCTAGTTGATCGGGTGCTCACCACAAAAATTGCGGCTTCCCAACACACCCTGCGCCCGGAGATTCTCTGGGCCTGGCAACAGATAGAGTCCTACGGCGGCTGCATTTCGATGCGGGAACTGGCTCGTCAGCTTGGCTGGAGCGATCGCCACTTTATTCAGCAATTTCGCCAACAAATTGGCATCCCCCCCAAAGCTGCAGCTCGGCAGATTCGCTTTGCCCATGCCCACCAACTCCTCCGCACGACCCAAGACCAATCCCTCAGCCAGATTGCCTTGGCCTGTGGCTATAGCGACCAGAGCCACTTTACCCACGAGTTTCACGCGTTTTCAGGTTGCCCTCCTGCCACCTATCAAAATGCTAAAGCCAAGGACTTTCCAGGTATCTCAGCAGATATTATCGCCCGGCAATCAAAGTCAGAGAAGGCGTAGGTCTCAGAGGCTGTTTTAAAAGTACCTGTCGGGTATCTCCCAACACCCCATAGACCGTTGAGCTAGGTCAGAACCCAGGAGATTTTCCGAGTGATCGTGATCTAGATGACTAGCGGACGCCCTTTTCAAACAGCCTCTCACGGAGATTATTTGGTGCGTCGGCCAGGGTAAGACCGTGATTTTGCCCAGATTCCGCTAAACAGCAGCAAAGGTTGCCTTTAGTTTTTGGTTGCTGTGGCAATGTGCGCGGGCGAACGAACCGCAACCGTACCGTCTGGTGTAACGAACTTTTGCAGCTCATTCTCTGCTGCTTGGAGCAGTTGTTGGTATTGGGCATCGTCAAGCACATCAGCGAGCACCCATCCTTTAATTTCGGTGTAAATCCACGAACGAATTGACGGAAAGTGGGCAGTTCCCTCATGGGTCTCGATCTTGACATTGTCAACAGCTGCATCCGTGAACAGCGATCGCAACACCTGCTTGTCCCCCAACTCAAACGGTGCTCGTATTGCGTTTGCGGTTTCATCACCGAATAACGTTTTTAATAGTTCAGCGATAGCTGCATACCCTGGTGTATTTTCCAGTGAGTCCCATACCGCTAAAGCCATATGGCCGTCCTGGCGCAGCACCCTCAGCATCTCTTTGATCGCAGCTTGCTGATCCTCGAAGAACATCAATCCAAATTGACAGACCACGGCATCAAAACTGTCGCTATCAAAAGGAAGGTTCTCAGCTCGTCCCTGCCGCCACTCGATCTCAGGTGCTTTACGTTTGGCGACATCCAACATCCCTTCGTTTAGATCGAGTCCTGTAGTAAAACCATTTTCTCCGACTCGATGGGCAACTTCGCAGGTTAGAGCACCTGTGCCACAGGCTACATCCAGGGTGCGATGCCCCGACGAAACCATTGCGGCGTCTGCTACTCGACTTGTCCAGCCCTGAAAGATTGCAGGGACAAAAAAACTGTCATAAACCTCGGCAGGACTTTGGGGCACTTGCCCGGTTTTGTTCTTAGTCATGCCACATCTCCAAGCGTTCTACATCTCCAAGCGTTCTATGGTAAGTAGGTGTCGCTATGAATCGCTGTAAGCCTTGCTGTACAAGGAGATCAGTGCATTGATTACCTTGGTCTACCTACTTATCGTTTTCAATATCGTAGTTTTACAGGCTCAGGACTGGCTTGGAAAAAATTGACCAAGACGATATCTGTAGTCAGCCAATTTTATCCAGCCCAGAAAGCTTGGTAGCGCTTGGGTCTAGGACTCAGCTTTCTTGCCCTATAGCCGTAGATCCTTGCGGTACTGCGCTGCTGCCCGCCGGTCAGTTTTCACTTCCAGCAGCCGAATGCCGTGAGTCGGTAAGGGATTTAACGCTGCTCGCAGGCTGTCCCAATCCGGCATGAATTCATAGCTCACGTTATAGGCGGCGCACAGTGCGGCCCAGTTTACCTGCTGGGGGGTGGTGAAGTAGGGGTTGAACGGCGGGTCAAAGGTGGCGATCGGCAGCATTTCAAAAATGCCGCCCCCCTGATTATTCACCAGCACAATGGTCAAATGTCCCCGAAACTGAGGTCGAATCAGCCAGCCGTTGGTGTCATGGAGTAGAGCTAAGTCCCCGGTTAACAAGACGCTGCTGCCGCCGTTGTGGGCTATGCCCAGGGCCGTGGACAGGGTGCCGTCAATGCCGTTGGCACCGCGATTGAAAAAGGGCTGAATCTCTCGATCGCTCGGAGCCCAAAAGGTTTCCACGTCCCGCACGGCCAGGCTATTGGCGATGAAGACTCGGGTCTGGGCTGGCAGGGTTTGGGACAGCAGCCAGGCAACTTTGCCCTCAAATAGGCTAGGTTCTGCCGCCATCTGCCGATCCAGCTTTTGACGAACCGTGGTCTCTAGTTGAAGCCACTGCTGGCAGTAAGCACTCGGGGCGGCTGGGGCAATTGGGGACAATGCTGCGACCAGAGCCATCAGGCTCCAGGGGAGGGGCTGACTGGGGCCATGGAGGGGATCTAGGTTGCGATGGTCAAAGACCGGCCCTTGGCCATCGCACCCCCCAATCACCCAACGCCGGGGCTCACAATCTGCCAACCACTGCCGCAACGCCTTGCTCGTGGGCAGTGGCCCCAGTTGAATCACCTGCTGGGGCTGTAACGCCTGCTGATAGTCTACGCGCCGCAAAATCAGGTCATAGGTGGTGACGAGATAGGGATTGAGCCCCTGGAAATTGCGCAGCGGGGATAATCCCTCCGCCAATACGGGACAGCCCAAAACCTGGGCTAGATCCGCCACCGCTTGGGCATAGACGCGGGGCTGCCTGGACTCCCCTGGGCCGGCAATGATCAGAATTCTGGGGTCTGCGGTGATGCCCCTAACCTGCTGTACCCAATCCGCTACGGGCGCTGACAGGGTGAGGCGCTCCCAGGCCGGAGTTGGAGTCAAATGGCTCCAGAACTGGTCTAGGTCAATGGCTGCAGCGGTGGCCTCAGCCGTACCGTCGGCGATGGGGGGTAAGGGATCGCGCACCGGGCAGTTGAGATGCACTGGCCCAGGGCTAGGCCGCAGACAGCACCGCCAAGCCTGCTGCATCGTCTGTCGCAGATAGCGTAATTGGCCCAACTCTGCTGACGGTAGGGCCAGTTCGCTGTACCAGTTGACATAATCACCAAACAGCTTTTGCTGGTCAATCGTCTGGCCTGAGGCGCAGTCCCGCAGCTCGGGGGGGCGATCTGCCGTCAGCACCAGCAGCGGCACCTGACTTTCCTTGGCCTCAATGACTGCCGGATAGAAATTTGCCCCCGCCGTCCCCGAGGTGCAAACCAGCACGACTGGCTGGCCGCTGGCCTTAGCCACGCCCAGGGCAAAGAAACTGCCAGAGCGCTCGTCCAGCACCGGTACTGCCTCCACCTGAGGATGGAGGGCGAGGGCGAGGGTGAAGGGGGTGGATCGCGATCCAGGGCAGACGACTGCCAGCCGCAGTCCCAACTGCACTAGGGTTTCGACCAACACTGACGCCCAGAGGCTGTTGGTGTTGCGCGGGTCTAAGTAGGGGGATGGAGGTCTGTCCTGGTTGATGCCGGGTTCCGTCACGACTTGTCTCTACACCAGGGAATCAAACAAGGCCCGCAGCTTGAGCTGAATTTCTCCTAGCTCCCGCTCAGGACTAGACCCGGCGACAATCCCGGCCCCGGCATAGAGGCGGGCGTGGTCTGCATCTATCAGCGCCGACCGAATGCCCACCAGGAATTCGCTGTTACCCTGGGGGTCAATCCAGCCCAAGGGGGCGGCATACAGGCCCCGCTCAAAGGTTTCATGCTGCTGAATTTGCTCACAGGCGGCGGTGCGGGGTACCCCAGCCACTGCCGGGGTGGGGTGCAGTGCTTTAAGAATTTGTAGGGGGGAGAGGTTGCCCGACACTTGGGCCTGAATCGGGGTGTGCAAGTGCTGGATGTTGGATAGCCGCAGCAGGTCAGGCTGGGGGCTAAACCGAGGCACCAGCTCTAGCTGTTGCAGTTGCTCGGCAATAAAGTCCACCACCATCTGATGCTCGTGGCGTTCTTTGGGGCTGCTGAGCAAGTCCTGGGCCAATTGACGATCTTCAATCGCTGATCGACCTCGGGGAGCAGAACCGGCCAGGGCGTCGGTGGTCATCACCCCGCCAGCCATCTGGATCAGCCGCTCGGGGCTGGCCCCAATGAACCCCTGGCCGTGGCCATTGCTGACGGAAAACACGTAACAGTCGGGGTGGCGGTGGCGCAAATTGTGCAGGGCTCGGGTTACGGGGAACGCACCCGCTAGGGGCAAGTCCACCGCATGGGCCAAAACCACCTTGTGAAGCTGCTGCCGCTCAATTGCCCCCAAGGTGGCTCTAACGGCACTGCGAAAGTCGCGGGTGTCGGCAGCGGCAAAGATGGCGGCAAGCTGGGCCGAGGGATCTTGAACGGTACCCATGAGGGCGGCCCGAGGCGGCCCAGAAAGGGTCTTGAGCGGTTGCAGAAATTCGCTGGTGGCTGCCAGCAGCGGGGCCAGTTCCGTGTCCGGCTCGATCACAAAGTTGGCGGTTAGGGTGGTGCGATCGCGGCTAGTGTCGAGCTGAAACTGGGGCAAAAACAGGTTGGCTGCGGCAAACCCCAAGGTCGAGTCACTGACTTGATCAAAAAAGGTGAATTGGCAAAAAAAGCGAACGTTTGCCTGACGCGACTCAGGGCGACCATTGGGGGACAGGCGGTGGCAGTGCCCCTGCCACTGATTGACGAATTGCTGCACCTGGTCGAACCGCGACGGCCCTTGAGCCGTGTGGGTCAGCGCGGTGTTCAGCGCCAGCAGAGAGGTTTGCTGGCCCCGGCTTTCGCAGTAGTAATGGACAGACTGGGTGGGCGAATGCTGCACCAGCAGCGCTAGGGGGTCAATAGCCTTAAGCTCAAACGTGAGGCTGGCGATTTGGGCATGCCCCTGATGGATAGCAGTGGCCTGGCAAGTCCTGAGGAATTCATGGATAGCCTGATGATTTTCCAGCAGTTCAACAGGGTAAGGCAAAACAGGCATAGCGTTTTAAAAGTGATAACCGTTTTTGATGGAACTTACCCTCTTTTGACGCAATGCCACAGCGGTTTCAAAGGGAGGTTTCAAATGAGTCTGAGGGAACCCGATGCCGTTTCAGCAGCAGCTCAGGTTGGCCTGTCATCAGCCAGTATCCTTACAGGTAACACATTTGGTTACTGCGCCACCAGCCAGGCCCCCCAGTGTTGCAAATCTGCGCGAAGTGTTCAGTGCTGAGGCTGAGCCTTCAGTGCTGAACTGGTGACGCCGCTGTCCGGCCCCATTGTGCTGTGCCACTGTTCTGCCCCTGCTCTGCCCCTGTAAGGAGGCTTCGGCCCCATGACTGCTGCTGATCTATCTGGCGCTGCGTCTGTGCCCCAAGAATCCGCTCCCAAAGTTTTAGTGCTGGGGGGACAAGGCCGAATTGGTCAGGGGGTGGCCGCAGATCTATACCGTCAAACCCCGGCGCACCTGACGCTAACGGGACGACAGCGGCAGATGGGCGCGGCGGCGTTGGGGCCAAGGCAGGCGTTTTTAGCGCTGGATTTAGGGGATGAGTCGGGGCTTGAGGCTGCGATCGCAGCCCATGATCTCGTCATCCACTGCGCCGGGCCATTTAGCTACCGCGACGACCGAGTGCTCCGGGGCTGCATCAGGGCCGGGGTCAACTATCTCGACGTGGCCGACAATCCGCCCTACATCCGTCAAGCCCTAGACCTCAGCGAAGCAGCTCAGTCGGCTGGCATCACCGCGATTGTGGGCAGCGGCGTCTTTCCGGGCCTCTCTAATAGTATGGCGCGTCAGGGGGTTGATCATCTGCGCCAACAAGGGGCAGTGGCCGACCACCTGCAGTTGAGCTACGTGGTGGCTGGTTCTGGCGGCGCAGGCCCCACGGTGATGCGTACCACCTTTTTAGAACTCCAGCCCCCAATTCGGGCCAAACTCAACGGCCAGTGGCAAGCCATTTCACCCTACAGCCAGCCCCAGCGGGTGCAGTTTCCCGCCCCTTACGGAACTTGCACCGTCTACTGGTTCAACACCGTCGAAGCCATGACCCTAACCGAGTCCTTTCCGCTCCAGAGCGTCGTCACCAAATTTGGCTCCCTACCCGGCTTTTACAATCCCCTCACCTGGCTGATGGCCCGCTGCCCCCAAACCTGGATCCAGCGGCCCCAGACCATTGAATTCCTCGCCCAGGTCAGCTACCGCATGACCGAGTACACCGACCGCTTCAGCGGCACCGGCATCGCCATGCAGCTCGACCTCCAAGGTCACCCCCCCGATCGCCCAGACCACCCCATCACCTACCACAGCAGCTTTC
>PXDR01000363.1 GCA_003566335.1 Cyanobacteria bacterium T3Sed10_344R1 | reverse complement strand
TCCGGCCACCAGCTCCACAATCACCGCCGCAATATTTGAGGCGTCGTGGAGTTTGATCAGATTTTCCAACTCATCGGCCAAGTGCGCCCCCCAGGCGGGCTGTCCCTGGCTGAAAGCATTGTGTTCCAGGCTGTGGGTGTGGGGCAGATGGTCAATGCCGTTGAGCAAATTGCAGTAAAGCTTGCGGTTAGGGCCAATGCCGCCGACGGAAATCCCACCAAAGCCAACCCCGTGGTAGCCCCGTTCTCGACCAATAAACCGAGTACGCGTCCCCTCTCCCCGCACCCGGTGATAGGCCAGGGCAATTTTGAGGGCTGAATCTACCGCTTCAGAGCCAGAGTTGGCGAAGAACACGTGGTTCATCGCTGCCGGGGCCAGATCTGCCACCCGCGCCGCCGCCTCAAAGCCGATGGGATGGCCCATCTGAAAAGTAGGGGCATAGTCTAAGGTCGCCACCTGCTGCTGAATTGCCGTGACGATTTGGGGCCGACAGTGTCCGGCATTGACGCACCACAGCCCCGCTGTGCCGTCGAGCACCTGCCGTCCGTCGTGGGTGGTGTAGTGCATATCTTGGGCCGCCACCATCAGCCGGGGGTTGGCTTTGAACTGACGGTTAGCGGTAAACGGCATCCAAAACGCATCGAGATTCGGCAGATCCGCAGCGGGGTAAGTCATAGGAGGAGGGCAGGAGATTATGTTTTAGGATAACGAAGCCCTTGCCCCCCGGAACGCCCCCCAGCCGGGCCGGTTGAGAATTTTGGCGAGTCTGTTATTTTCCCTTTATTTTTCCTCAACGGAGGCTGTCCCCCGAGGCTGCAAGCAGGTGAGGTAAACCCAGGCCATCAGCACCGGCTGCAACGGGAGCCGCGCCCACAGCAGCCAGCGGGGAATGTCGAACTCGGGCCAACCTGCGATCGCAACCTGTAGATTGGCCGGAAACACGGCAATCAACACCAGCAGCAGCAGCCAGCCGCCCCAAACCCGGCTGGCCGGGAACAGCACCGCCACCCCGCCAACAATTTCCGCCGCACCGCTGGCGTAGTTGAGGAACTCATGCCAGGGCAGGTAGGGCGGCATCATCGACAGGTAGATATCTGGGCTGACGAAATGGTTGATCCCGGCGGCGATAAAAAACACGGCCAGCAGCCAGCGGAAAATTTTTCTGATCACAGTTCGTTTTGATTGCCGTTTTGATTGCCGAGACTATGGATTGAAACCGCCGTTGTTTCCCGATTAGCCGCCCCTGCTCTATCGTGCCACGGGGCACGGGAACAGGGGCAGGCGTTGGCGGACTCTAGCTTAGGGGCACCTGTTTGGTCAGGATTACCATGTGCTCGTCCGCGCGACCGGTGGGCAGGGGTTTGCTCCAGTCGTTGGGTTCGGCGTAGCCCCGTTTGTGTAGGTTGGCGATGGTCAACCGCAGCACGGGCCGATCGCCTAGCACCAGGTGGCGGGCGATGCCGTAGGTGGGGTCACCGAGGTTAGCGCTGCTGATAATCGGCGGAATTCCGGCATTATCGGCAGATTGATTGTGATCGTCTGAGTGGAACATGAGCGTCTGGCTCTCCTTGTTGAGTGGGTCAGGAAAAGACCAGAACTCAAAAACCCTGGCCCTCCAAGAACGCATAGGAAGCGAGGAGGCCAGGGCACAATGGCTCCAGCCACCAGACTGACTTCAGCAGTTTGGGGGGTTAGTTACCTGCGGGTGGTCACAACACTCGCGGGTAACGCTGGATTTTTAAGCTCTGCGTCACAACAGGTACTGCTGACTCGTCAACTCAGCAGGCTACTTGAGAGCTTAATCGAGCCAATTGCCACCGTCAAGTCACTTCTGCAACAGTTTTGCAAAATGCCCAACTGCCAGCTTCAGCGCTTGATCTTCTCAATATGTGACTGCTCCACAAGATTCCACTCGCCTTTATTTCGATACAGCCGTTTTTGTTGATTCGGATAATCACTCACGTCTTGGCTGAGGCGTTGCCCCATCACCAAGCAAACCAGCGGTTCTTTTCCGGTCGCCTGCATGGTGTGGGCAACACCATTTATGGGGCAGCCGATGAAGTCTCCAGGACTGATCGCGAAGGCATCTTCCCCCAGTTGTGCGATACCTTGCCCAGACAGGACATAAATGCACTCTTCCTCAAAGTGATGCAGATGATACTCCGTGGAGTAATTGCCTGGCTCAACGGAAATTATGTGTACGCCGATGCTCTGAAGACCGACAGCATCACCCAGGGACTTATTAACGCGAACGGCTGAGTCATTAAGAAAGTGAGTTTTCTTCTGCCCCACCATTTCAGCAATGGCTTTTGCTGATAAATACATCACTCCTCCTTTAATGCCCAAGGCTAAGTTGAGTGGCAGCTAGTATCCTGTGCTTCACCACCCGGATTTTTCGCCCGTCCACTCCAACGTGTTGTTAGACCAGGTTTGCGCGACAAATTTACAACGTTTCTACCGCTCTCTTCCTGCTTTCTGCGTAGGTCTGTAAATATTGCATTCAAGTCATAGTTAAACGACTTAGCATATTCTTCGCGGATGCTATGAATATCTTCAACAATTTCATCCTTCCACATAGCTTAATCTCCCATCAGTTCATTTGGTGTGCAAAGGACTGGAAGCACATAGCCAAAATCAAGACTAATTTCTGCCAATTTCCCTTGGATTTGAGCATTTGCAATATGCTTGCAGTTCCAAGTTAGCAAATAATCCATGCCATGCACGGTGGCGGCAGCGATATGGATAGCATCTACTTCAGCTTTGGCAGGTAGATTACTTCGGGCTAAAAATCGTGATGCTAAGCCTTGGACAGCCTGATTTAAGGCAAGGGAGGGAAAATCATGAAGTATCTCAAGGCGTTGAGCAGCAATCTCTGGATTCCCTTGTGCCACTTCTTCAAGAACTGCCTCAGAGATATAGAGAGTGAAGTCCTTTCGACGCAATTCCCACCAGTCCCTTGTAATTTCCATATTGGCAGCCAGGATCAAGCTTTTAGTTGATCTAGCTGTGAGATAGCCTAAAATGCTGGTTTCGATATAGACGGCTTCACTCATATGAATATAATAAAGCTGGATCTAAATAGGACATTCATGACTCGCTGTCGTAGGTTTAAGATTTTGTCTGTGCGGAGTTTAGACTGAATCTCCGCTATGAATGGAACATTTTATTTAGCGAGATGAACTTCACAGGGACTGCGATCGCACTAGGGGATCTGCGATCGAAGGGTTATGCCGAACCATAGGAAAGCAGAAGTGCTCGGACTTGCTCATACTCACCAAGCCGAGCGTAATCCTTTTCAGTGGGCGCAGCGATTCGCGATAAGTCCATGTTATCCGCGTTGTCCGCTAACTTTACTGTGCGTGCAACTGAGTTGATGGCGGCTCTTTTAGCTGCTTCTAAGCGAGTTTCGCCGGGGCGCTTGGTGAGCGCTTCAATAGCAGCGATCACCGGCTCCGAGAACCCCTCAGCGCGAAGCTGCTCCAAGGTGACCTGAGTGTCCTCCACTACGTCATGGAGGACGGCAGCAATTTGCTCATCAGTGCCGGTGACCTGAAACATGACTCGGATCGGATGGAAGATATACGGCTGGCCTGCCTTATCAACTTGGCCTGAGTGCGCTTCGGCAGCAATGGCGATCGCACGTTCTACGCTAGACATGGGGTGCTCCACAGTGAAATGTACTTTACGGGGGATGCGATCGAATAATCAATTTACTCTATATTTAAAACTGATATAATTCGCAGGTTTGGAACTCGATACATTGGCTTAGTAGGCTTTTCAGTTGTTAATAGGTCTTCTGCACTGAGGGCGATCGCTGCGGCAATATGCAGTGCATCTATGGCAGCTAAACCGTAGTTGCATGCGATCGCATGAGCCTGCTGAAGTAAGCCGTCTATATCGGTTGTCCAGATTGCGACTGCACTGAAGAAGATCTCGTAGAACTCTACCTCAACCGTTTTCTGGTTAAAGATGGCCTTGGGCAATACTTCTAGCCTGACGAATGGGCTGGAAACAAAGACACGGGTGGAATCGGCTAGAAAGCTCAGCGCACGTTCAGCAATTGCATCTTCCCCACGCGCAGCAGCAATTAAAACACCTGAACCAACAAAGGTACGCATCATTGAACTAGCTCCACGCCCCCACGGCGAGAAGCCAGTTCGTGTTCCAGGGAATCTTGGTTGAACAACGGTTCTCCTGCCGCAACGATTTCAGTCCGCAGACTACGCAGGCGATCGCCCAAAGAGTTGTCTTCCAGCTTAGACGAAACATCAATAGGGCGATCTTTGGCCTGAAGAAATTCGATAAAGTCCAGCACAGTTTGCTGTTGCTGGGAGGGCAGCGATCGCCAGCGAACTAATAGATCTTGTTCGTGGGGCATGGGTTACCACCTATCTGAGTCTGTATCTTAACCTTGCTCCTTAACCTGGATCAGTCAGCAAGTAAGCCACATATTGATGCACAAGTTGATGCACAAGCTCATTGTTCCCACTCTCATGACGACAAGCTAGCACCCCAAAAAACAAAAAAGCGGTGCAGGACACTTAAGCATCCTGCACCGCCCACAATCCTCGAATCGCAGCTCTTACAGCGTCAACGACTGCGCGTCAGTCTCAATTAGCTTCGCTAGATCCTGCAAGAACGCCGCCGCATCAGCACCGTAGATGATCCGGTGATCGCAGGTGATATTGACCGTCATCTGCCGCTTCACCCCGATCATTCCGTCCTCCGTCGCCACCACCTGGGGCTTCGCGCCGCCAATCGCCAGGATTGACCCCTGCCCCGGCGGCAGAATCGCGTCAAAATTGCTGACGCCAAACATGCCCAAATTAGACAGGGTGAAGGTGCCAGAGTTGTACTCGTCCGGCTGGAGCTGCTTGCTGCGCGCCCGGCTCACCAAGTCCTTCCAAGACCGGGACAGAGAATAGATATCCAGCTGATCCGCTCCTTGCAGCACAGGGGTAATCAACCCACCCCCCGGCATGGCCACGGCCACCGCCACATTGATGCTGCCCCGGTGCTGGATTCCGGCATCGGTGTAGCTGGCATTGAGCAGCGGATGCTTTTGCAGGGTGACCGCCACCGCCTTAGCCAACAGCGCCGTCATGGTGACGCCCTTAGACTTGATTTGCTTGTAGAGCTGATCCAGCCCATCGGTGGTGATGGCGTAGCTGACGTGGAACGTCGGCACCGCCAAACTGGCCATCATGTTCCGCACCACCGCCTGTTGCAGGGTGTTGAAAGGCGTGACCTGCCCAGGTACTACCGCCGCCGGAGCGGGAGCCGCTGCCGGAGCTGGGGCTGCTGCTGGGGCTGCCATTGGCGCGGGAGCCGCAACTGGCGCGGTCGCCGTCACCGTCGGCGTCTTGCCTGCGGCGACTTCCACATCCTGGGCGACAATCCGACCGTGGGGGCCGCTGCCGCTCAGGGTGCTGAGGTCTACTTTGAGTTCTTTAGCCAGCTTGCGGGCGCGGGGCGAGACAATCACCCGGTCACTGCGACGGCTGGGGGCGGCTGCGCCATTTTCGGCAGCGGGCGCAACTGGGGCTGGGGCTGCCTCGGGTTTGGCGCTGTCGCCGCCGCCACTGCTGCCGCCACCGGCTAGGGCTTCGGCCTGCTTTTGGGCTTCGGCAATTTCATCCTCGGTTTCTGCCAGGAGTGCGATCGCATTGCCGACTGCCGCCACATCCCCAGCTTCCACCACAATCGTGGCCAGAAACCCTTCATAGAAGGACTCCACGTCCATATCGGCCTTATCCGACTCAACGACGACAACGGTTTCACCTTTGTCAACTTTGTCGCCCGGTGACTTAACCCAGGAGACAATTTTGCCTTCAGTCATCGTAGAGCTGAGGGCGGGCATGAAGATTTCACGGATCATGGGGGGATGCTTAGACGAGGATCAACACTAATTGCAAACAGAATCAAGCGCGAATTAAACGCAAACTGACGCTCAGCCTCAAAACTCAGAACATCCTAAAGCCAACGTCAGTGGGCCGGAAGCTGGCCTGAGACAGAGCGTGACCGCCAGTGCTTAATTTTATCCTGACGCGTTGTCCTGTGGTGAGCTAAACCGACGCAACTCGGTCTAACGACTCACCCCAGCTACAGTTCGCCGCGAATTTCTTCGACCACGCCATCCCGCAGCAGCACTTCAACCTGCATTTTTTTAATCAGGTTGTCGCCGACTGCGACTCGGAAAAAGCTTTCGACTTGGCCCTGGACGACCTCGCCGTTCAGCTCTAGGGTTTGCACCTGCTGAAGCTGCTGGAGCGCCTGGTTCTTTTGCTGGAGCAGCTTGCTTTTGTCTTGGTTGAGCTGGGCTTCGACCGTGCTAATCTGCTGGGCGACAGCCGGGTTGCCGCCTCCCTGCTGCTGCAGTTCGCCGACCATGCGTTGGCCCTGCATTTCTAGCTGCTGCAACTTGCTGTCGAGCTGGTTGAGCTGGCTCTGAAGCTGTTTCTGGGCCTCTTCTTTCCATAGGGGCGTCACCACCGCTTTGATGTTGATGACGCGCTTGAGCAGGAGTTGAGACTGGGAAACGTCTTGAGAAATATCCATAAATGCTGGTTAAAGAAATGCGCTAAAAGCAATGCGGCTTGGAACTGGTCAGACACCCTGACCCGACGACTGCCCTGTTTTTCCAAGTTTTTCTGGAAAAAGGGGTCGTATAAGCAGGCATTTGGCCCATATCGCCCCCATCATACCCCGTTGGGTTACGCCCCCGATCAGAGGCGAAAAAGCGGGATTGAAAAATTGTGATCTGTCCGACTTATCGCCTTCCCAGATGGCTGATGGGGCTAGTTGAGGTGGGCCTGGAGGGCGGCAGCAGACTGGGGTTGATGGCGGGCAAAGATCAGGGCGCTATAAAGCTGAAAGGCTTCGTCCCAGTTGCAGGGATCCCGGCGAAATAGGTCGATGTGGCTGGCGAAGGAGGGCATCAGCTCAATGAACTCCAGTGCGCCTTGGCCAAACTGGGTAAAGTCGTTGTGCAAGGGGCGGCGCAGGTGTTGCTGGAGGGGCGATCGCAACTGATTCCACTGCACCCGGCTGCTGGCCAGACGGACAGTGCTTCCCTGGTCGGCGGGCGGTAGTTCAAACGGGTTGCCCTGCTGGAATTGATAGGTGCGATCGCAGAACCGCAGAATACAGCCCCGCCCATGCAGAT
>PXDR01000531.1 GCA_003566335.1 Cyanobacteria bacterium T3Sed10_344R1 | reverse complement strand
AGTCATGGCGTGCTTTTAAGGAATGCGTTGGGTGCGGGATTTATCCACATCTTGACTCTAATGTCTAGATGTTGCAGGACTATGGCACTGAATTCCCAAGGCTATGACGGTGGGTGACGATAGGCCCCGGTTCCCGGCGTTAAAACGACCGGGCTAAAAGCCCATGTCCCCTGAAGGGAACAAAGATTATGTCGCGTTGTCTGCAAAAATCTCCAAATTTCGGGAGTCAAGTTCCCAACACCCGTTCAGGCTGAGCCTGTCGAAGTCGGCTCAGCCCAAGCAAGGTTGGAACGAACGGTAGGGCTGCTGAACTGCTTAGCTGGGGAAGTTGGCGACGATGGCGTCGGCGAACTCAGAGCATTTCAGCGGGGTGTCTACCGGGGGCTCCATCATCCGGGCCAGGTCGTAGGTGACTTGGCGATTTGCGATCGCAGCCCCAATGCCCGCTTTAATCAGGTCTGCCGCTTCCTGCCAGCCCAGGTACTCAAACATCATCACCCCAGAGAGGATGACCGAGCCGGGGTTTATTCGATCCAGCCCTGCGTGTTTGGGGGCGGTGCCGTGGGTGGCTTCAAAGATGGCGCAGGTGTCGCCGATGTTGGCCCCTGGCCCCATGCCCAGGCCGCCGACCACTGCAGCTGCCGCATCGGAGAGATAGTCGCCGTTTAGGTTCATTGTGGCCAGGATGGAGTATTCATCCGGGCGGGTTTGGATTTGCTGAAAGATGCTGTCGGCGATCCGGTCATTCACCATGATTTTGGTTTTCCACTGGCCATTGCCGTGGCTGTCCCAGATGGCGGCGAGGGGGCCTTCGACTTCTTGGCAAATGTCGGCCTTTTTCTCGGGGGTGAGGGAGTCGTAGCCGGGTTCCACCAGCCGGGCATTATCTTCAGTCGAAAGATCCGGGTTGGCTTCTTTGTTGCCCAGGATCCAGGACTCCCGCTCGGTGATGCAGTCGGCCCGGAATTCGTCGCTGGTGGCCAGTTCATAGCCCCAGTCCCGAAATGCCCCTTCGGTGTATTTCATGATGTTGCCCTTGTGGACTAGGGTCACCATTTGCTTCTCGGGGGGCAGGCGCAGAGCGTGTTTGAGGGCACGGCGCACCAGCCGCTGGGAGCCGGTTTTGCTGATTGGCTTGATGCCGATGGCCGAATCTACCGGCACCTGTTTTTTGCCGTGTTCTGGAGTGTTGGGGATCAGGTCTTCGTTCAGCAGCTTGACGATGCGATCGCACATTTCTGTGCCCTGTTTCCACTCAATGCCCAGGTAAATGTCCTCGGTGTTCTCCCGATAGACAATCACGTTTAGCTTTTCCGGGCTTTTGTGGGGGGAGGGGGTGCCGGGGTAATACTTGCAGGGCCGCACGCAGGCGTAGAGGTCGTTAATCTGCCGCAGGGCCACGTTTAACGAGCGAATGCCGCCGCCGATGGGGGTGGTCAACGGGCCTTTAATCGCCACGCCGTATTCTTCAATCGCCGTCAGGGTGTCCTGGGGCAGGTATTGATAGGTGCCGTACTGTTCGCAGGCTTCGTCGCCGGCATAGACCTTGAACCAGACCACCTGGCGCTGGTCGCCGTAGGCCGCTTTGATGGCTGAATCAAACACCTTCTGGGCGGCAGGCCAAATGTCTACCCCCGTGCCGTCCCCCCGAATGAAGGGAATGATCGGATTGTCGGGAACGACAGGTTCGCCGTCCTTAAACGTGATGCGATCGCCAGTGGTGGGGGGGGTAAGTTTTTCGTACATGGCCCTCTGAACGTGAAAGGTTGAGCAAGTGAAAGGTTAAGCGTTGCCTAGCCTAATCTACTTTGCCAGGTTGCCGATATAGCCCGGTGGACAAAATGGCGGGATTTCAAGTCAAGATTCAAAAGGTGACAGGCAAAATGTCGAGAATGTCTCGACATCATCTCGACATCAAGCGGTCTAAAACAGATCTCTGGCCTCAGCGCCATGCCCAGCGATGCCCTGGACGGGGCTATCTCACCTGCAATGTCCTGGCCACATCCTGCCCTAGAAGAAGCCAGTCAGCTTCTGGAGCACTCCCCGGAATTTCCGCCTGCATAGCCGGGATACCTGGCACCTGGGTTCGCCCCGACTCTATCGAGTGAGCCCCACTTCATCGCTGAATTTGGCGCATGGACGGTAGCTTATACCAAGGCAGATGGGGATACTCATGATGTTCCCAGTGGTAACCAAAGTGATAACAAGTTAAGAAGGACAAAATTAGGGGATAGTTGCTGCTGACCGCATGGTGAGAATTCTCGGAATCCTCCGATCTGTGGGGTAAATAGGTTCCAAATAGAAATAACTGCATTGAACTCAGCACAATCGGCAGGAACCAAAACAGCAACAGGCTGACAGCAGAGATATGAAGCCCAAACTTAAACGTGATAAATATAGCGATTATCTTAAAAAGTATAATAGTCCTTTCTTTATCATCTAAATATTCCTGCATAAATTTCCAATACCAGGACGCGATATGGCGATGGTTGCCATCATGAAAGTCAGGATCATTCTCTTGTCCCGCGTGCCGATGATGCTGCCAATGATTGCGAAAAAGTTTCTCGTAGGATAGTAGAGCATATAGCGTGAGGCTTAATTTCCCAATCCCATGATTGAATCGTTGATTTCGGGGCAGGACGGAGCCATGAATAGCATCATGCACCACAATAAATAGCCCTGTCTGGATATACGTGCGACCTAAGATCGCCAGCAAAATCCAGGGGAGCGGGAGTTGAGCAGCATCCATTAGTAAAAGAACGGCTAAGCTGCTGACCCAAAGCATGATGATGACTGACGCAACCAGAAGTCCTGTCAGCGAGGGGGGATGTGGGTCAGATTTTATATAAATCCGCTTCGTCAAGAGACACTGCAGTCTCGCCGCCAACCCTGCCAAATGTGGGCTCTGGCCCCAATGCCATTTTGACAACATACGTCCAGGTTTCAGATTCATATTTATAGCTTTGTACGATGCCTTCTCCACCCAAGAAACTTACTCGCTGGGCACAGGAAAAACAAGGTGATCCGATCGACCCGCAATCACCTGCTTCTAAGGAATTGTCTGTCTTCTCCACCACAACCCCCTGGTCTGTGGTTATTTTTTCTTCCCTTTTGACCTAAAGCTGCCCTAGAAACTCAGGCTTTGCCGTTTGTGGTGCTGAGATTTGCCGACCGTGCCAATGCAAGTCCTCGGGGGACTTGCATTGGATTTCGCTTGAGAAGACTACTTGCGGCCTCCTAGCCACTTGGCTGCGATCGCACCTAGCGCCGCTCCAATCAAAGGATGACTGAGAAATTTCACCAATGCCGGTTGATCTGCCAGCACCTCATGGAACAAGTCAGGGTGATTGTGATAGGTAAACCCCGCCAATTTGCCCACATCATCGGCACTCATCCGCTTGGGATTATGGCTCGATAAGGCCAGTTGGCTTTCCAAGGCCCGTGCATCCAAACCGCGCTTTTTCAAGTGGCTAAAAAACTCTTTGGCCACATCATTGCGCTGGTTGGGCTTGATTTGTGCGATCGCCTTTTTCAGCTCCGGCTCCATCTCGCTGGCTGACACCCGATCGGGGCTCAGGGATTGACTAAACAATTGATGGCGCTCGTTTCGCGAGGATCGCTGGGCAAAATCATCAAAGTTTTGGTAACTCTCGGTGCTAGATGCATCGGGCAAGGTTTCTTTATTCCCCCCAGCCAGATCCTGCATGATTTGGCGCTTGTACTCGTCGCTACTAGACATTGCTCTAACGTCCTGGTGAAAAAATATTGAAGTCTACAGTCGTGAAGTTGATGCCCCAGGGAGCTGTGGGGTTAGCTCGCCGCCTGATACTCGATCTGCCGCGAGCTGGCATCGTAACGGGCCGTTAAAATCAGTTTTTTATCCGGTGCATAAACCAAAACGCTGAGGTCTTGGTCGGGGAAGCTTTTACGGAAGCCTTGGGCCAGGGATTGTGCCAGGGCTTTCACGTCATCCGGGCGAACCTTGGTGGAAATTACAGCTCCCAGCTTGTTGTTGTCCCGGACGAAAGCATCCGTAATTAAGCCTTTGCTCGCTTCAACCACCCAATCCCCAAAGGCTTGGCCGGTGGCGGAATTGCCCCGTGTCAGCTGAGCATATTCAGCGCTGCGATCGAAGGAGAAATTGTTCGACTGGGGGGTCTGGCTACCGATGCCGCCGCAGGCCGTCCCTAACGTCAGAATGCAGACTAGAACCAGAGCCATTAAGCTCTGCCGCATACGAGAATGAGGGTTTATTTCTTGTAACTGTCCCCTGAGCGAAGTCGTTGGCTTAACCATCCCAAGGGGAATAGGGGACGTCTCGTATGGGTTTTGGCTTCGGCTGCGCTCAGCCAGGGGAGTTTTGGGGGCGCTGATCATTTTTTTACCTGTGCTTAGAGATTGCTGTGGCTTGAGGTGGGCGGGAGCCCCAAAATTCATCGCACTGAGTGACCCATCATTTTGGGGTGGGTCACTCAGCCCGGTTTATGGCACAACCAATCGGGTCACGGCCAGGAACCCAGCCAGCGCTGAGGTCGCTAACGAGAACAAGGCCGAGCTAAAGACCCACCAAGCTGCCCCTGCCGCCATCTTGCGCGTTGTCCGCACTTGTCTTTGGGCTTCATCTTTGATTGATTGGAGCCGTCGCTGGGTTTCTTGCTGGACTCGCTCCACTTGATGCAGCACGTTGTCCCGGGCGGCTTCAACCTGGTCAATAACGCCGTTGGCATCAGCCTCAGAGATGTCATCCCGGGAACTCATCACCGCCACCAGGGTTTCTCGGTCGAACTGGGTGAGGCGATCGCGCAGGGCATCTAACCCCAGCTGCGGATCATTAAACAGCTGGCTAAAGTCCCGCTTGATCCCCTCATAGTTGAGTTCGGGGCGCTCTAACCCATTGAGGTAGCTACGGACATTGTCGAACCCCTGATCGATGGTGGACTGCACCGCCCGCTGCACCTTCTGGAGCTGCTCTATCACCGCCCGGAAATTCGCTTCCACCTGATCGGCAATGTGATTGGCTTCTTCTTCAGTCATGTCATCCCGTTGGGACAGCAGGGCCACAAAAGTAGACCGGTCGAACTGGGAGGCGCGATCGCCCAAGCTACTCAGCCCAGCCCGAGGATCTTGTAGCAACAGCTGTAAATCGCGCTTAATCCCTTCAGGATTTAGCTCTTCCTTGTCGGTGTGGCGCAGATAGCTTTCCAGGTTGGCTTCAAAGTCCACCGCCTGTTGCTGTGCCCGATTGGCTAAACGCCGAGGCGCTTTGATCAGGTTGCGAATCGCGGTCTGCACCTGGTCAATGGCGCGATTCACTTGCTCCTCCGTCAGGTCATCCCGCTGGCTCAAGAGCTTAACCAGGGTTTCCCGATCAACATGGGACAATCGTTCCTGGATGGCCGCACCACCCGCTTTCGGATCATTCAGCAAAGTAGACAGGTCGTGCTGAATCCCTTCGGGGTCGAGTTCATCCAGATTGGTGTGGCGGAGATAATCCGCTAGAGCTTGGCTGGTCTGGTCGTACTGTGCTTTGGCTTTGCCTGCCAGCTTTTGCGGAGCCTGCAAGATGCTGTCCCGCACCGATTCCACCTGATCAAGCACTTCGTTGATCTGGGTTTCGTTTAGGTCTTGGCGCTGATTCAGGAGTTGTACGAGGGTTTCGCGGTCAAACTGTGAAAGTCGGACGCGCAGGGCACTCACCCCGGCTTCTGGATCGTCAAACAGCGTTTTGAAGTCCCGCTGAATGCCTTCCGGGTTCAGTTCTTCCTGGTGGGTGTGGCGCAGATAGTCAGACACCTTCTGGCGCAGTTCTTGGGCTTTATTTTGCGCCTGGGCTTGCAGGTCTTGGGCCTCAGACAGCACGCGATCGCGGCTGCCTTCTAATTGATTGACCAGTTCATGGGTCTCTGCGGTGCTCATGTCCTGGCGTTGACTCAGCAGGTGCTCTAGGGTGCTGCGGTCAAACTGCTGAAGCTGATGGCCTAAGTCATCCCCCCCTGCGTCAGCATCGGCGAGCAAGGGTTGAAAATCGCGGGCGATCGCATCAGGGTTAAAATCCGCCTTATCAGTACTGTGCAGATAAGTCTCGACCCGAACCCGAAGCGCCTCAGATTTTTCCTGGGTTTCTGTCGCCTGAACCGTGTCAAACACATCGACGCGAATGGCTTCTAAGTGGCCCGCCAAATCCTGAGTTTTTTTCGGCGTAAAGTCTTCTCGCAGGTTGAGCACCTGGACAAAGTAGTCGCGATCGATCCGTTCCAGTTCTTGGCGAATGATGCCAGGATCCGCAGCAGCATCATAAATCACGTCGCGAAATTCCTGCTCCACGGTGTCCCGGTTCAGTTTCCAAGGAGAGGAAAACAGCAGGTAGTTTTCCAGATCTGCCTGAATCACACTAAACGGCCTGGGCTGACCCGCAGACTTGCCATTAGCATCACCACTAGCGTGACCGTTGGCATGACCATTGGCGTGGCTGTTATCAGAACCATTAGACTGCAACAAATTGCTGCCAAAGGTGCGCAGCTGGCCTCCAATTTTTTCGACATCGACATCAGAGATGTCAACATTTTGCAGCACCTGGTTCAGCAGTGCTGTCGTGCCAAACTGCAGGGCTTGACTGGTCAGGCTACCGCTCGGCTGGCGCTGGGATGAAGTGGTTTTGAGCAGATCATTTAACTGTTGGCTCAGCTCCCCCGATTTCAGATCTGCCGGATCTGCTGACTTTAGCTGCGCCAACAAGGCTTGCGGGTCAGGCTGATCATTAGAACCGACCACCTTTTTCCAGGCAGCTTCTAGCTGATTGGCGATGCTGTTGATGTCGCGCTTGGAGAGATCGGTGCGGCTGCTCGCCAGTTTTATAAAAGTGTCGCGGTTGACGCTCTTGAGCAGATCACTTTTGGCAACCGACCCCAAGTCAGCATCCTTCAAGAGCTTTTCAAACTGTCCGCCCAGTTGATCTGGATTTAAGTTGGGCAACTGGACTTTGTCTAAGGAACTTTGTAGCGTTGTCCGAATCGTGTCTGGATCAAAGCCTGCGGTTAACTCGCGTCGCACCGCTGCCGTCACGTCTTCTGCGGTCGAAACAACCTGGCTTTTAGCCAGATTTGCGCCCAGCAGACTACCTCCAGCTCCCAGTAAACTTTGCACGCCAGCGGTGGCTGTACCGATGATT
>PXDR01000424.1 GCA_003566335.1 Cyanobacteria bacterium T3Sed10_344R1 | reverse complement strand
GTCAAAGTTGAGGGTTAGTCAACACAAAGTCTTGGCGTGCCTAAGTTCTGCGTGGGTACACTGAAAAAATCAGCGTTTGAGAAACCCTGTTGAGACACTCTAAGGTCAGAAGTTATGGATGATCTGCCCCAGGGGTTAGCCGAGCAGGTTTCCCGCGAAGATTGGTGTTGTACCCCGGCTGCGGTGCGGCAAGCAGTTGGCTGTCTGCTGACTAAGCTGGCCCTGGCTGAAGATAGCAACCGCTGGATTCCGTTTTTGGACGCGATTTCTTTAGGGGTGGCGGTGCATGATGCTGAGGGGCAGTTGATGTACCTCAACCCCGCTGGGCAAGCGTTGCTGAAGTCACCGGTTAAAGTGTCTGCGGTTGATCAGTTGGCGGCCTGGTTTCAGGTCTATCGAGAGAATAGTCCTGATCTCTATGGGGCGGCGGAGTTGCCCAGCACCCGAGCGTTGGCGGGGGAACAGGTAGAGGCGGATGATCTGGAGCTGCGCCACCCTGACCGCACGGTGTCGCTGTATGTCAGTGCCAGTCCTGTCTTTGATGATCAGGGACGGGTTACCCATGCGATCGCAATTTTTCAGGACATCAGCGAACGGAAGCGCCGGGAAGCTGACTATCTAACGATGTTTGAGGCGCTGCTAGACAACGAGCTGCTCTATCGCCAAAGTGAAGCCCGGTTTCGCAATATGGTGGCCAATGTGCCGGGGGCGGTGTTTCGCTACTTGCAGCGCCCGGATGGGTCGAACCGAGCGCTTTATATGAGTCCGGGCTGCTATGGCCTATGGGAAGTTGAGGCGGCAGCGGTTGAGCAGGATTCCAGTGTGTTGTGGGAGATGGTGCATCCCCAAGACTGGTCTGGGATGGCTGAGTCGGTGCGGGTCTCGGCGGAGCAGTTAACGCCGTGGTTCTGGTCTTGGCGGATTATTACGCCGTCGGGTCGAGAAAAGTGGCTGGAGGCGGCGGGGCAACCGGAACGCCAAGCTAATGGCGATGTGATTTGGGACACGGTGATTTTAGACATCACTGACCGCAAGCAAAGTGAGGAGCGCTACCGACTGCTGGCAGAAAATATCAATGATCTGGTTTGCCTGCATGATCCGGATGGTCGCTATCTCTATGTCAGTCCGTCTTGTCAGACGCTGCTGGGCTACGACTCTGCCGAGCTACTGGGCCAGAATCCCTATCAGTTTTTTCATCCAGAGGATTGCGATCGCATTCAGCAGGAGTCCCATGCGGCGGTGCTGGCGGGCAAGGCCCGGCCTGTGACCTATCGGATGCGCCACCGGGATGGACACTATGTTTGGTTTGAAACCTTAACTAAGGCGATTCACGATGCCCAGGGGCAGTTGGTAAATTTGCAGACGACTTCGCGGGAGGTGACGAAGCGGATTCAGTTTCAGGAACAGTTGCGCTACGAGGCGGTTCACGATGCGTTGACCCGCTTGCCGAATCGCAATCTGCTAATGGAGCGGTTGAATCTATCCATCGTGCGATCGCAGCGCTTATCAGACTATTTGTTTGCGGTGCTGTTCATTGACCTTGACCGGTTCAAGGTACTCAATGACAGCTTGGGCCATTTGGCGGGGGATGCCCTACTGGTGACGGTGGCCCAGCGGCTTCAGCAAATTTTGCGGGCAACGGATTTGGCGGCCCGGTTGGGGGGCGATGAGTTTGTGATTTTGCTGGATGGCATCCAGAGTCTGCAGGAAGCGGTGAGGGTGACGGAGCGGTTGTTTCGGGTGCTGCAACTGCCCCTAGAGATTGAAGGTCACCGGGTTCACACCAGCGCCAGCATTGGCATTGTGCTGGGCAATGACCAATACCAAGATGCGTCCCATCTGTTGCGAGATGCCGATACGGCAATGTACCAGGCGAAGGCGAGGGGGCGATCCTGCTACGAAATTTTCAACGCGGAGATGCACGCCCAAGCGCTAGCTCGGCTGAAGCTAGAAAATGATCTGAGGGTTGCGATCGCCCGTCAGGAGTTTATTCTGCACTACCAACCAATCGTCACTCTAGAGACGGGCAAACTAGTGGGCTTTGAAGCGTTGACCCGTTGGCAACACCCGACCCAGGGCTTGAAACCACCGGGGGACTTTATCAGTGTGGCGGAAGAAACTGGCCTGATTACGGCTCTGGACTGTTGGGCGTTGTCAGCAGCCTGCACTCAGATGGCCCAGTGGCAGGCTCAATTCCCCCAGGCGACTGACCTGAAAATCAGCGTTAATCTTTCGGCCCAGGACTTACGTCAGTTTGATCTGTTGGCCCAAGTTGATCAGATTTTGAGCCAAACTAAGCTGGCTCCCAGGACGCTGACCCTAGAGATTACCGAAAGTATGTTGATTGAGGATGCCGATGCGACCATCCTCCTCCTGAGGCAGCTACAGGCCCGAGGGATTCAAATTAGTATTGATGATTTTGGCACGGGGTATTCGTCCCTAGCCTATCTGTATCGGCTGCCGGTCAACAGCCTCAAGATTGATCGATCATTTGTGGTGCAAATGCAGCCGGGTCAACCCAACCATCAAATTATTGAAACGATTTTGACCCTCAGTCGGCAGCTAGGACTCGATGCGATCGCAGAAGGGAGCGAAACTGCTCAGCAGGTGGCCGCCTTACAGCAGTTGGGCTGTAAGTTTGCCCAAGGCCATTTCTTTTCCCAGGCGCTGAGTCCAGCCGACGCAACGGCCTTAGTATCGGCTGTCCCGTCAACCCTTTTCCCCGCCGGGTTTTCCCTAGGCTAATGGGGGGCTTCAGGTGCCCAAGTACGCGTCAAATTCTCGCAGGGCAACGCTAGATCCAGAGGCCCAGGCGCGTTCGACATACTTGGGCAAAACTGCTGTGACCGCTACGGTGGGAAATGTCGGGCTCTGGGGACTGTTTTCGTACCCTTGGTCGGTGAGGACATAGACGCTGAGCTGTCCCTGGCGATAAATCCAGACTTCAGGGATTTTGAGAATTTGGTAAATCTCTAAATCAGTCAATGAGGTCAGATCTATTTCAATCGCCAGATCCGGCGGTGGATCAACGGTAAGGTCAAGGCGCTCTTTCCCTAAGGCCGCTTGCCAATTCTCGATGTAGAAACAGGCGTCGGGTTCTACCCCTGCTTCCCGCAGTCGCTTCAGGGTCATTGGATGAGAGCTATCCCAGTCGCGCCCCTGATGCCGCAAAAGTGCTTTGACTAGATCAACCAAAATATCGGTGCGCCTACCGTGACCAGCTAAAGGAACCATAAGGGAGATAGTTTGAGTCTGGGCACTGTAGCGAATTTTGATCGCAGCCTGATCGCGGCGGCTCTCTAGCAGCGCTTCGTAGTCTTCCCAGGTCTGATACGTCAAGGTGACTTCACTGCCAGGGGGGAGCTGGATCTGCTCTGGGCTGATTGATAAAACCATGCTGCTTGACCTCAAACGTCATCTGGCATTGCCACTTGCCCTAATTCTGAACCATCCAATGTTGATTCAGCCTATGGCCTACATTCGGCCAGCAGACCTGCCCCCGCGACTAGGTGCGATCGCATTTCACTCGACAGCCTTGACTAGTTGCGTGACCCGCAACCGGTCGAAACCGTGAATCCCTTTATTTTCGAAGCTCTTAGAGGGTGACTAATCCAGTCTGGACTAAAAATGGACTAAATTTCGACCCCATTTTCGACCTGCTGACCCCGACTATCTCTGTATCGCAACTCAAGGCACGACAACTCTAGCGGACTTTTGGCATCCCTAACCAGCCCCGTTGAACCGACTAGAGGTGCGATCGCACGGTATCAACGCAGGCGAGAATCATGCGCACTGATCGCTACGTTCGGGCTGAGCTTGTCGAAGCCAGTACTAACTCGACTTGTCACGGCTTAAGTTGGAACCCCGATCGCATCCCCACTAATCTCATCTCAAAACAAGACTCTTAAACACCACGAATAGACTCATTACGAGATCTACAAATCTCTAAGTACGACAGAAGAAATCAGCGGCAGCACTGCTAAGCCCATCACGAAACAAGACCTGAATCAGGTGCGATCACCGTCTCAAAAGAAGACTCTTGTGCATCTTTATTGGACTCATTTCGACATAAATGAGTCTCTAAATGTGAGTAAAGTATTGGCGACCCATGAGCCGAATGGGCCTAAAATCAAGCAGGTTTTAGCGGTTGTTCGACCAGGCTCAGGAGTCAAAACGTGCGATTAGTTCTCCCGTCCAGCTCGGTATTGCTCGTCGAAGTGTTGGGGGCATTGTTCAGTGGGGGCATCTTGGCTGCGATCGCATATCACGGCTCCGTCCTCGTGCTGTCCCGCATCGGCATTGAAGCTGCCCTGCGGCCCCTGATGATTTCTGCCGCCATCCTCGCGTTTGGCCTAGGGGCAGGCTGGGGCGCAAATTGGGCAGGTCGAAACCGCAGCCAGCGCGGCAATACTCGCCTCGCCCTCGCCGCCAGCCTGTTTACTAGCGCCATCTTCACTGTCGGCGCGAACCTGCTGAACTTTCCCCTAGGTCTATTTTTCACCCTGGGAATTGCGATCGCAGTCACCCTAATTGCCGCCGTCGCTGGCTACAACCTGCGCCCTTGATTGTACGTCTCACGACAAGACCCAATCTTGTTGAGTCAAGTCTTATTGAACTGCATTTAAGTCTCTTTTTGAGATGCAGGTAAATCCGCCATCGCCTCAAACACCAGACGCGACACCATCGGCAGAATTTCTTCGCTCTTGCTCTGCTCCGGGCCTTCGGTAAACACCGTCAGCAGGTAGGGGTGGCGATCCGTCGGCTCAATGTAGGCCACATCATGGCGCACCCGGCTAGTCAGCCCCGCTTTTGACCAAACCTGAGTCTCCGTCGGCAGTCCACCGCCCAAAAAGCCATCAACTTGGTTCTCTGGATCAGCCGCCAGTAGCTTGGGGTCTAGACTGCGCTTCATCAGGGCCATCATCGCCTGCGATCGCACCGCCGACACCGACACCCCGCCCACAATACTGTGAACCAATCGCGCCACCGCTTCCGTCGTCAGCATGTTGCGGTTTTCCTTCAAAGGCCCCAGCGCTGCCCGTTCCCGCCCATACGGCCCATCACACCAAGTCTTTTGGTTCACGTTGATCGCAGCCAGCTCCGGCCACTGCAACGCCAGAAAATAGCGGTTCACCAGATTTCGCTGATCCAGCCAACTCTCAAACGGGCCAGAAGGCAGCTCCGGGCCGCCCGTGGTGCCCGTCAGCATATCCACCACCAGCCCCGTCGCATCATTGCCCGAGTCGATAATCATGTCCGCCACCGCCCGATCCAGCTCCGCTGTCGGCTGCATCATGCCCTGCTCTAACCACTCATGCACCGCCACCAGGTAAAACAGCTTCACCACACTAGCCGGGTAAACTCGCTCCACCCCGCGATAGCTGGCTCCTCGCGGTTGATACTGCCAAAACGCCTCCGGGCTGAGCGCGCCCCCCGTATTCACCACAACCGGCGGGTCATACACCAGCCACGTTGCCGAAACCTGGGTTTCCCCTAGAGAGGAATGGGCCTGCCGCACTGTTGTCAGCACCTCACCCAGCTTTTGCGCCAGGGCTGAATCTGTCTGAAAGAACGCCATTTATCTACCCCATTCAAAAAATGCGCCAGCACTCAGACAGCATACAGCGCGGCCTTTGTCAGGAAATCCTGAGCACAGCACAATCCCCATAAAAAACCAGGGCTAATCCCTAATTATTCCCCCAAGTCAACGCCCTCCGATCAGACCATCAAAATCACCCTGAATTACCTCAATCTTCTCTAGCGTTTTCTAAAGTTGGCTCAAGCAGATTGCTTTTTTCGATAAAATAAAGACATGAGCGAAAGCAGGATTTGACGCTTTTCATACCGCCACAGCAAAGCCTGCTGAAAGTCTATCTAGAGGTTGATTAAATCTGATAAATCTGTCTTTCACTCATTTTCCGTTCATTCTCTATCGACAGATCGCCTATTTCCATTGAGTCATGCCGCCTCATTTTCTTTCCTTTATTTCATCCTAGCGATACAGACTATTTCGACAGTCTTGTATCACCAGACCTATTGCTAGACCTAAAGATAGATTTGCCGATGAATTGACGGTGGATTTAGTCTGCGATCGCATCTCTATCTAGTTCGGCATCTGGTTTAGTCAATTCGGTCTGGCAACCCGCTTCATTTAACCGCGCGACAGCACCTGCCCTGGAGGCAACTCACCATGACCACGACCCTCAACCCCACCGCCACCGGCCCCAAAACCGAACAGCTTGTGCTGTGGCTCGACGATATTCGCCTCAGCGATATTCCCCTGGTTGGCGGCAAAAACGCGTCCCTAGGGGAAATGATTCAGCAATTGATGCCCCAGGGAATTCAGGTGCCCACCGGCTTTGCCACCACGGCCCACGCCTATCGCCGCTTCATTGCCGGGGCCGGGCTTGACCGCCAGTTGCGCGACCTGTTTGCCGACCTCGACGTTAACGATGTCAATAACCTCAGAACCCGAGGCAAGCAGGCCCGTCAGCTCATCCTCAACGCCCCCCTGGCTGCCGACCTAGAGCGGAGCATTGCCCAAGCCTATGCCCAACTCTGCGATCGCTATGGTCCAGACGTAGACGTGGCCGTGCGCTCCAGCGCCACCGCCGAAGACCTACCCGACGCCAGCTTTGCCGGTCAGCAGGAAACCTACCTCAACGTCCATGGGGCCAGCAGCGTCATCACCGCCTGCAAACGCTGCTTTGCCTCCCTGTTTACCGACCGCGCCATCTCCTACCGGCAGATCAAGGGCTTTGACCACTTCGATGTCGCCCTGTCGGTCTGCATCCAAAAAATGGTGCGCTCCGACCTCGCCAGTTCCGGCGTCATGTTCTCAATTGATACCGAAACTGGCTTCAAAGACGCCGTGCTGGTCACCGCCGCCTATGGCTTGGGCGAGAACGTCGTCCAGGGCACCGTCAACCCCGACGAATACTTTGTGTTTAAGCCCACCCTGAAGCAAGGGTTCCGGCCTATCCTCACCCGTCGCCTGGGCAGCAAAGCCCTGAAAATGGTCTATGACCTCGGCGGCAGCAAGCAGGTGAAAAATATCCCGGTGCCCATTGCCGAGCAGCAGCAGTTTGCCCTCAGCGACGAAGACGTGCTGCAACTTGCCCACTGGGCCTGTCAGATTGAAGACCACTACAGCCAGTTGCGCGGGGTCTACACCCC
>PXDR01000327.1 GCA_003566335.1 Cyanobacteria bacterium T3Sed10_344R1 | reverse complement strand
CCGAGCCAAAGTTGCCGTGGCCGTTAATCAGCGGAAAGCGCATGGAAAAGTCTTGGGCCATGCGCACCAGGGCGTCATACACGGCGGAGTCGCCGTGGGGGTGATACTTACCCAGCACTTCCCCGACGACCCGGGCGCATTTCCGGAAAGGCCGGTCGGCACTAAGCCCCAGCTCGTGCATAGCGTAGAGAATACGGCGATGCACGGGTTTGAGACCGTCCTTAGCATCAGGTAACGCTCGGCCTACAATCACGCTCATGGCGTATTCCAGGTATGACCGAGACATCTCATTGCGCAGATCTGTCGGGACGATCCGCTCTTGAGGGGTGCTCATACGGTGAAAAACTCCGAATTGGACGGAACTCAGGCGTTAGCGGCCCGGATTTGACCCGGATCTCGCCTTGACGGCTGAATTATTGGCAATATTTCGCGAGACATCCGCGAGGTGATGTGATATTCTATCACGTTCTCTTACCTGATCCTGGGGAGAATCGCTGGGGAAACCGGCAGATCTCCCCTGAAGATTGCCTGGGGGCTTATGGGGTGTCTTTAGGGTGGGGATCACCAATTTCGGCGCTGTTGCCCCGCACGGGGGGCAGAGCTTCCACCAGGCCCATTTCAAAGGCGATGTCGGGCAGGTTGCCGACGATGTAGTGGCCGGGTTCGTACAGGCGGCTGGGGGTGATGCAGACCTGGCGCAGTTGGACGATTTCGGCAGCGTCGAACATGGCGCGGGAGAGGCGGCGTTCTAGGGGCATGGGTTGTGGGGCTGTTGGCTGTTGGCTATTGGCTGTTGGCTGTTGGCTAAGTAGGGTGCTGTTAGGCGTAGCTGTAACGCACCGTTCTGCAAAGCTTTGGAGAGATTGTTTTGGGGTTGGGTTTATTCGTCGAGTTGCCAGAGTTCGCTGGTGTAGCTTTCATCCAGGATTTTTTTGGGTCGCAGGATCAAAATCACTCGGCCTAGGAGTTTGGCTTGGGGTTCACTGGGGAACCAGTTGAGGCTGATGGGGGCGGTGGGGTCGTCTGTTGGGGTGCTGAGGAAGTAGCTGTCGTCTTGCCACTGGCGCTGGGCGCGATCGACGACCACGAGGACGGTTTCTGAGGGGCTGTCGGGGGAATGGGGCAGTTGGTCAGCATTGGTCATCAGGGCGACGGGGTCTTCGGCCTGCAAAATCACGAGCCAGCCGGGGACTGCGACCCATGCGCCGCTACTTTTGCCGTCAAACCGGACGATGCCAAAGGGGGGTTCGCCCAGGGTGAGGGGCACGGCGCTAATGTCGGCGACGGAGAGAGGTAGAGATCCGGCGACGGGCAGCAGCCGGGGCAGTTCACTTTCGCTTTCTAGGCGATAGAAAGGTAGGCGGGGGGCGGCTTTGGTGGGGGCGATGGTGAAGTCGCTCAGCAGGCTTTCGATTTGTTTGCGGGCGCTGGGGCTATGGGCAAACCGCAGTCCTTGGGCAATTAGGCGCGATCGCATTTGCAAATCGCTCTGCTGACGGGCCAGCCGCCAATAGTCATAGGCCACGGCGTCGCCGGGGTGATCGGTGAAGCCTTCCGGGGGTTTCTCTCGATAGGAGTATTCCCGCAGGGCTTTGGCCACGGGCTGGATGGCTTCTGAGTCGAGGCTGTGGGTTAGGGCCAGTTCTGCTGCTTTCAGCCGGTCAGCTTGGGACAAAATCCGCAGTTCGTACAGCAGGTCGCTGCCCCGGTGCTCAAAGTGCGATCGCACCGCCTCTGAAGCTCCAGCCGCCACTAACCCCTGATACACCTGGGCTGCGACCACCACCTGATTTTGCTGGGGAGGCTCAAACCCGGTTTTTTCAAAAATTTCTTGCTGGGGGATACCCGCCTTGTGCAGGGCTTGGCAGGCTTGCCCCCAGGCTACCCAGTTGCCCTGCTTCCGCCGCAGTTGCAGCAGCAGCGCGGCTAGATCTGGCCCTGACTCTGAAGCGCCCGACTTTGCAGCAGGCGCAGTGGCATCGTTGGGTCGAGAGGCGTCAGGGGGAACAGCAGACATGGGTGAACCTATGGAACTGGGATTGAGTTGGGATTGAGCTGAGATTGAACAGATGCTTGTGGGACTGGTATCGAAGACACAAACAGCGCGAAGACGGGCAGCCCCTTTCGACTGTATCGCGATTTCCGAAGCCTACGGGGTAAGGCTGGGGTTGCTTTACGTTGCGTTAAGTCCTGTTTGGGAACACTAGATCCCAGAGTTGAATTCGAGAGCTAGATCTGAAGATTGTTCAAGCTTAGTCACACATTAAGGTTTTCGGGTGCATTGGCGGCCAGAGGTCGTTAGGGTTAAATCGCGCCCAGCGCTTTTTGATCTGAGGCTTTTCGCGCTAAAGCCCTTTGGTCTAAAGCCGTTTGATTCAATGCGCCTCAATGCCTTTCAATACCCAGTTACCAAACGGCCCTGCCTCAAATTCTATGCTGCTGCTGTGTCAGGTGAATTCTCAATACTATGGCTTGCCGACTGCTGCGGTGGTGGCGGTGGTGCCCTGGGTTGATTTGCTGTCGCTGCCGACCCAGACGCCGGGGTTGGTGGGGGGACTGACCTATGGCGCTGAGCTGTTGCCAGTTTTGGATTTGGGGTTACTGTTGGGAGAATCTGCCTGCGCCGCCCACTTCAGCAGTCGGATTGCGGTGATTGAGGTCGCCCCTGCGGTTTTACCCCCCAGTGTCCCCGAGTCCCTGGGCGCAGCCGCCTCCAGTCGCCAACGGCCCGATGGTTTGCCGACTCGGCGTTTTGGTCTGCGGGCGGCAGGCATGACGTCGCTCCTAGACGCCCAAGACTACCAGCCCCTCGACACGGCCATGCTGGGCCAGGATTCGCCTTATTTGGGGCCACCCCTGCGAGGGGAGATGGGCTTAGTTCAGCCCCTAGAACTCGGCCAAATCGCTGCTCGCCTGACGTCCACTGCCCTCGCTGTTTCTCCATGAGCCTAGCTGCAATTGCTGATTTCATTCAGGCCACCACTGGCCTCTGTGCCGCAACCTTGGGCAGCTACAGCCTGCGGCGGACAGTGGGGCAGCGCTTGGTGCAGCAGGGGCTAGCGGCTTCAGGGGCGATTGTGAGTGATGGGATCTATCGCACCTATCTGAGCCGATTGAGCCAGTCGCCGACTGAACAGACCCAGCTGATTGAAGCTCTGGTGGTGCCGGAAACCTGGTTTTTTCGCGATCGCACCCCCTTTCAGTTGCTGTATCGCCAAGTGCATCGGCCACCGTTTAGCGGTCGTGTCCTGCGGCTGCTCAGTTTGCCCTGCTCAACTGGCGAAGAGACCTACTCCCTCGCCGCCACGCTGCTAGAGGCTGGGTTGCCTGCCGATCGGTTCCAAGTTGACGGGATGGACATCAGCCTCCGGGCGATTGCCACGGCTCAGCAGGGCTGCTACGGGGCTTACTCGTTTCGCGGTGGGCCAGTGTCGTTTGGCATGGGCGCGCCCCTGAATTTGCAGGCTCGCTACTGTCAGCAGCGGCAGGATGGCCGCTATCAGGTAAATGAACGGCTGCGGGCCTGTGTGCAGTTTCGGCAGGGGAATGTGATGGACGAGAGGGTGTTTGCTGCGATCGCACCCTATGACATCATCTTTTGTCGCAACCTGCTGATTTACTTCCAGCCCGCCGATCGAATTCGGGCGATTGATCGACTGCTGAGCCAACTGCAGCCCAATGGCTTGCTGGTAGTGGGGGCGACCGAAGCCCTGCAAATGAAGCACCCCCGCCTCACGTCGGTGGGTGACGGATTTGCGTTTCGCTACGGGGACCCCGTCCCGGCAGCCCCGTCTCCAGCCCAGCCCCCCGCCGCCCCATCGCCCGCGCCTCTCTCGACCTCTCTTCCTGGGACTCTCCCGAGATCTCCCCAGTCGCCGCCTCAGCCGCCAAGCCCTGCCTTATCCAACCCGCCCCCGACCCAACCCGCGCCATCCTCCTTGCCCCCCATCTTGGCCCAGGCCCGAGCCTTGGCCGATCAAGGGCAGCTGGCCGTTGCCGCCCAGCACTGTCAAACCCATCTACAACAGCAGCCCGATAGTGTGGCGGGTTTACTGTTATTGGGCATCCTAGAGCAGGCTCAGGGCCAGATTGAGGCGGCTGCGATCGCATTTGAAAAAGTGCTCTACCTCGAACCCCGTCATGGCGAAGCCCTGCTACATCTGGCCCTACTGCGAGAAAAACAGGGCCATCAGCGGGCCGCCCGCCAACTGCGACGGCGGTTAGCCCGAGTCCAGGGAACCGCCCCGGTCAACAGCGCCCGGTTTTACTGACGGTTTCCAACCAGCCCCAGAACGTCCTGGGGAGAGCAATCTGCTTTACGATGAAGTCGCTTTTTTCACCGTCCCCCTGCCTTTTCCGGTTTCAACCATGCTGAACGCTACCCCCACCTCCCAATCTGGATTGATTCGCTGGGTCAAAGTCGATCGCAGCGTCCCCCTCGGGTTTGGGGCAATTCTGCTGGTGATGGTCTTTGTGGCTGGGTTTACCCGCTGGCGGCTGGGGGTGCTGGCTGAGGCTTATGAAGAAGTGGTTGAGACCTATCTGATTGAAGACGACATCCAAGCCCTAGAGCGCAGACTCATCGACGCCGAGACCGGACAGCGCGGCTTCTTGCTCACCAATTCCCCTGACTTCTTGGCCCCGTACACTCAGGCTCAAACTGAAATTGACCGGGCCTTGGCTGAACTCAGCCTCGCCCTATCTAATCGGCCCGAACAGTCCCAGCGGCTACAGCAACTCGAAGCCCAGATTAACAACCAGTTGCAGTACCTCGCCGGGACAATTCAACAGCAGCAGGCCGGTAATGAAGAGTCGGTTTTGGCCGATGTGGCCTCTGGGATTGGGCGGCAGAATATGGACGGTATTCGCGCCTTAATTGCCGAGATGTTGGTAGTCGAAGACGCCTATATCGAACAGAGACAGTCCCAAGCGCAGTTGGCCCAGCGGGCGGTGATTTGGGTGTCGTTTGGCGGCACGTTGATTGCGGTTATCTTTGGGCTGGTGGTGGCGCGATTTGTCAGCCAAGGGCTGAATCAGCTGATTCGCCAGGTGCAAGAATCGGGGGTGCAGGTGACCACCTCCTCTACCCAGATTGCCGCCTCGGGCAAGCAGCTGGAGTCCACCATGGTGGAACAAGTGGCCTCGACGAAAGAGGTGGTGGCCACTGCGCGGGAAATTGCCGCGACCTCCACTGACCTGGCGACGACCATGGATGAAGTGGCAGATCTAGCCCAGGGCGTCACCCACGCCGCCGCCGAAAACCAGGGGAACTTGGCTCAAATGGGCCAAACCATGGGGCAGTTGGCCCAGGCCACCCACACCATTTCTGCCAAGCTGGGGTTAATTAGCGATAAGGCAAACACGATTAACGGCGTGGTCACCACGATTACTAAGGTGGCCGACCAAACCAATCTGCTGTCCCTGAATGCGGCGATTGAGGCCGAAAAAGCCGGAGAGTATGGTCGCGGCTTTGCGGTGGTAGCGCGGGAAATTCGGCGGTTGGCGGATCAAAGTGCGATCGCAACCCTCGACATCGAGCAAATGGTCAAAGACATGCAGGGCGCGGTCTCTAGCGGGGTGATGGAAATGGATAAATTCACCCAGGATGTCGAGCTAGGCGTGGGGGAAGTCACCCGCATCAGCCAGCAGCTCACCACCATCATTGACCAGGTCAAAAGCCTCACCCCCCGCTTTGTCAGCGTCAACAGCGGCATGACCAACCAGTCCCAGTCGGCCCAGCAAATCAGCGAAGCCATGGAGCAACTGGGGGATGCCTCCAGCCAGACTGCCGAAGCCCTGAGCCAAACCAACCAAGCGATTGAACAACTCAACCAAGCCGCCAAGACCTTACAAAGAGAACTGAGCCGTTTCAGCAACGCCTAACCCGCCCTCTGCGTCCCTGCCCGACTCCGCCCCCCTTTGCCCCATGGTCACCGATCCCCTCTCTCCACCTACCCCTGCGGCTGATGCCCTTGCCCCGGCAGACTGCTGGCAGCAAATTGGTGTCTACGGCGATCGCAGTTGTGATCAACTCCCCCAACACCTTCATTGCCACCACTGCCCGGTCTACCGCGATCGCAGCCACCAACTGCTGAACCGGCCCAGCCCACCGGACTACATTCAAACCTGGACTGACCGACTGCAACAGCCCGACGCCCCTGAGGCCGAACAGAACCCGGCACCGCCACGACTCGCCTTTCGGGTTGGCACCGAATGGTTTTCCTTGCCCGTGGCCCTCTGCCAATCGGTCAACTTGCCCGGCGCGATCCACAGCCTGCCCGGCAGCCCCTCCCCAGCTTTGATTGGCCTCGCCAACCTGCGGGGTGAACTGCTGCTGTGCATCAACCTGCGGCCTCTGCTGAATCTTGACTCAACGGCAGCCCCCGCCCCCGGAACCCGCTGGATTGTCCTGGCCCAGGGACGGAACCGCTGGATTGTGCCCGTGGATGAGGTGCTGGGCCTCTACAGCGCCACTGATTCCCTCACCAGCCTGCCCCCCGCCACCCTTTACAGCCCCGATCAACCTCCAATTCAAACCCTGACCTCCTGGCAGGATCACACCATCAACCAGCTTGATCCCCAAGCCCTCATTGCCACCCTCCAGCAGCACGTGACCCTATGAGTGATGCCCCATCACCGCCCGATTTCAGTCAACTGTCTCTGCTGGAGATATTCCAGCTAGAGGCCGAAACCCAGGGCAACATTCTCACCCAGCAGATTCTCAGTCTAGAGACCATTCCCCGCCCTCGCGCCCTAGAAGCGCTCATGCGGGCTGCCCACTCCCTTAAAGGTGCAGCTCGAATTGTGCAGCTTTCGGCAGTGGAGCAACTGGCTCACGCCCTAGAAGACTGCTTTGTGCAGTTGCAGCGCGCCCCGCGCCCCTTGCAGCCTGACCAAGTAGACGTGCTGCTAGCCGCCGCTGATTGGCTGAAAAAAGGAGCCGCCGCCAACCCAGCCCAAACCCCAGCCCTAAACCGCAGTCAACAGCAGGTCATGGCCTTAACCCAAACGCTGCAATTCGACCCCGGCGTACCGGTGACTGCGATGGGAGATGTGTCTACCCAAGACCTGTCCATCGACAACCTGTTTGCCGAAGCCGACCTGCCAACAGCTTCGGGATCACCCCCTGCCGCCCCACCCCCACCAGATGATCCCGGCTCAACCACCCTCTCTGACCT